>NZ_LGSS01000007.1 GCF_001190785.1 Gottschalkia purinilytica
TATTGTTGTTGTCGCTAGGTTTATTGTTGTTGTCGCTAGGTTTATTGTTGTTGTCACTAGGTTTATTGTTGTTGTCGCTAGGTTTATTGTTGTTATCACATGGTTTATTATTGTTATTGCCAGGTTTAATATTTATTTTTTTACAAGATTTATTGTTAATAGATTTAATATTTATTTTATTACAAGATTTATTTTTGTCATTATCACAAGATTTATTATTATCGTTGTTACAAGATTTAACATTGTTAGATTTGGTATTTTTATCTAGAGAACAATTAGATACAAAGTTGTTGCATTTAGCTTTAAAATCCGATATATTGTATTTGGAGTTAAGACTTTGTGCATTTGCAGTACCTACGCTTCCTAATAATACTGCACCTGCTATTAATGATGCTGATATTTTCTTAAACGATTTTTTCATTTGACATTCCTCCTTAAAGATTTGTACTAATTTGCTTTTTGAAAATGACTGAAATTTTCTAAAAGCTTTTCTTTGTTGTACAGTATATCATTTAAAAAGAAATTTTTAAGAGGAAAATATTAACACATAAACCCCTGTATTGATCAATCGCAGTAAAATACAGGGGTTTACGTGTGCATGCTATTTTTAACTAAAATGTAATTAATATTAACTGAATTGTAATAATTTAGTCATTATTTTTCAATCTATATTCGAGGGGATACGCTATGGAACAAGTAATATTAGGCATAATACTTTTATTTTCTATATTAGGAGCTATGGATAAAATATATGGGAATAAGTTTGGATTAGGTGCAAAATTTGAAGAGGGATTTATGTCCATGGGAAATTTAGCGTTGGCTATTATAGGAATATATTCTCTGTCTCCAGTCATTGCTAATGTTTTATCCTATGCTATAGGGCCATTATTTAAAAATATAGGAATAGATTCTTCTATTTTATCAGCATCCATATTAGCTTGCGATATGGGAGGATATATTTCTTCTATGAAATTAGCTCAGTCTAAAGAAATAGGACTATTTTCAGGAGTTATATTGTCTTCTATGTTAGGTACTACGGTGATATTTACTATTCCTGTAGGTGTTGGAATTATAAAAAAAGAAGATCATTCTTATTTTGCAAAGGGAATATTAGCTGGAATAATAACTATACCGTTAGGAAGTATCGTTGGGGGATACTTGTTAGGAATATCTTTTAAAAGTCTTATTTTAAATGCTTTACCAGTTATTATGATTTCTGTTTTACTAGCTATTGGGCTTACTAAGTATCCTGAAAAAATAATAAATTTATTTAGTATTTTAAGTAGAGGAGTAACTGCTATTAGTATGTTCGGATTAGTATTAAGTATGATTGACGTAATTACTGGAATTAAGATATTAAAAGGAATGGGATCTTTTACAGAAGGACTTAAAGTAGTTGGTAGTGTAGTGATAGTTTTGTCAGGAGCCTATCCTATGATATACTTTGTTAGTAGGTTCTTTGGTAATACAATATCAAAATTGGGTAGAAGAATAGGTATAGGAGAAAAAGCTATAATGGGACTAATGGTATCTTTAGCTAATAATATACCTATGTTTTTTATGTTTAAAGAAATGAATAGCAGAGAAAAAGTTTTATGTAGTGCATTTATAGTGAGTGGAGCATTTACTTTTGGAGGACAATTAGGATTTATATCAGGAGTTGAAAAAACAGCTATAGTTCCATTTATAATCGCTAAATTAGCTGGGGGACTGAGTGCTTTGATTTTAGCTTTTATACTAACAAGACATGATGAAGTATGTGTTAGTGAAAAAGGAAGCAACAAGCTATTATCATAAAGTTATAGTTTAATTAAATGTAAGGATCATATAATGGGAGGTGCTTAATTTGACTAGAATATTAAAAGATAAAGATTTTTATAGAACTATGTTATCTATAGCTTTACCAGTTACATTACAAAACTTAATATCATCTTCTCTTAATATGATTGATACTTTTATGATTACTGGTTTAGGAGAAGCGAGTATAGCAGCTGTAGGACAAGCAAACCAAGTATTCTTCTTATTCTCTATACTTCTTTTTGGAATAAATAGTGGAGCATCTATATTTATAGCTCAATTTTGGGGAAAAAGAGATGCTTCTAATATAAGAAGAGTATTGGGATTAGGAATTATAATAGGTAGTATAGTAGGACTCATATTTACAATAGCAGCTTTAGTATTTCCAAGGACTATAATGAGAATACTCATAAATGATCCAGAAGTTATAGAGCTTGGAGTTAAGTATCTAAGAGTAGTATGTATAAGCTATATTTTTACTTCTATAACATTTGCTTATAGTGGTGCATGTAGGAGTGTAAGACAAGCAAGATTACCTATGGTAGTAAGTGGATTATCTATAATAGTTAATACTGTATTAAACTATTGTTTAATATTTGGTAAATTTGGTTTTCCACAATTAGGAGTGAGTGGAGCAGCATTAGCTACAGTTATAGCTAGAGTAGTAGAAGCATTGACTATCATATTTATTATTTATCGTGATGGAAGTAGGAATGTACTAGCAGCTAAAATAAAAGAAATGACAGATATATCTATTGGATTTGTAAAGAAATTTTTAAAGACTATATCTCCAGTTATATTGAATGAAGGATTGTGGTCATTAGGACTAGTTATGTATTCAATAGCCTATGCAAAAATAGGTAAAGAAGCTACTGCTGCAGTCCAAATAGCAACTACTATACAAAATATTTTTATGGTTTTATCATTGGGGTTAGCAGGGGCATGTGCTACAATGATTGGAAATAAGATAGGAGCTAATGAAGAAGAAGAAGGAATAAGTTATGCTAAAAAGTTTTGTATTATAGGAATTATTACTGGGACTATATTAGGAATACTATTATATGTTTCAGCTCCATTTATTTTGAAATTGTTTAGCAACATATCTCCAGAACTTTTTGAAACAGCTAAAAAAATAATAAGAGTAATTGCTTTCTATATTCCATCTAAGTTATACACAAGTATACTAGTAGTAGGTATATTTAGAGGTGGTGGAGATACTAAATACTCTATGATTTTAGAAGCTGGTTGCGTATGGATAGTAGGGGTACCACTTGCTTTTCTAGGAGCACTAGTATTAAAACTACCAGTTCACTGGGTTGTTGCGCTAGCATACTCAGAAGAAGCAGTAAAAACTATTCTAGGAACACCTAGAGCTTTATCTAACAAATGGATTAAAAATCTAGTAGATGATATATAAAGAGATTAATTATATTAAATTCTAAGGATTAATTTTAAATTAATAATATAAGTCGAAAAGATATAGAAAGAGACTATTGATAATAGTCTCTTTCTAATTA
This sequence comes from Gottschalkia purinilytica, assembly GCF_001190785.1. Classification (NCBI taxonomy): domain Bacteria; kingdom Bacillati; phylum Bacillota; class Tissierellia; order Tissierellales; family Gottschalkiaceae; genus Gottschalkia; species Gottschalkia purinilytica. Next base: position 3,315 of record NZ_LGSS01000007.1, read on the forward strand.
TTATACATATAATAAAGCTTAATAATAAATAGTATATATAGATATACTTATCATGAATTAGAATTATAGTTTAAAAATTGACAGGATAAAACTATATTATAGGAAATATACAAAGATACTTGTCATATTTCCAGGGAAATTAATAAAAAAAGCATGTTTATGATGTCAGATTATTTGAGTTGATAAGATTATATATTTTAATGTTCTATCCTTATGAAGACATGTAAGTATATCTCAAACATGTACTTTTAATATGAAGAATAATATAATTATTAATAAGAATGTAACACATAGTAAATATATATAACTAAGTCAAATGCTTTTCAGTATATACAAGGAAAATATTTTTAAAACAATTTCTAAAATTATAAACATAAATAATTTAAAAATCTTATTGTAAATCTAATATTTTATAAAAGCTTCTAGGTAACATAGTATTTTTAAGGCTTTATAGGATATTTAATGATTTAGAATATAGATACTCTAATTAATAAAAATTTATTAACTTAAAAAATAACATATTTATTTAGGAGGTTGAGTATGGAGACTAATCATAAATTAAGGAGTCTTAGAAAACTAATGTTAGAAAAAGGCATAGATGCATATATAATACCAAGTTTTGATGCACATCAAAGTGAATATGTACCGGAACATTGGAAATCAAGAGCTTGGGTTTCAGGATTTACAGGTTCAGCAGGTACTGTTGTAGTGACTATGAATGAAAGTGGACTATGGACAGATGGTAGATATTTTATACAAGCAGAAGAACAACTTAAGGGAAGTGAAATAAAGTTGTTTAAAATGAGAGAACCAAATGTTCCTACAGTTACGGAATGGATTGAAAATAATTTAGAGTGTGGAAAAACTGTAGGATTTGACGGGAAAGTTTTTTCATGTAAAGAAGTAGAAGAAATGAAAGACAGTTTCGACAAAAAAGGAATAAGAATTAATTCTGAATATGATCTTATAATGGATATATGGGAAGATAGACCAGATCTTCCACTTGAAAAAGTATTTATTCACGAAGTTAAATACACAGGTATGACAACAAAAGAAAAGATAGAAGTAGTAAGATCTAAGATGAAAGAAAAAGGAGTAGATCAATACATATTAAGTTCATTAGATGATATAGCTTGGTTATTTAATATAAGGGGAAGAGATGTATCTAATAATCCAGTTACAATTTCATATGCCTTAATCTCGCTGGAAGATGCATATATTTTTATAAATAATAAAAAAGTTACATCAGAAGTTAAAAAATTTTTAAATCAAAATGGAGTTGAAATAAAAGAATATTTAGATATAGAAGAATCACTAAAGAGTATAGATAAAACTTCTAAAATTTATTATGATCCTTCTAAGACAAGTATATGGATTTATAATTCTATACCTTCAAGTTGTGAAAAATTAGAAGGAAAAGATATAGTAATGTTATTAAAGGCTACAAAGAATGATGTTGAAATAGAGAATCTTAAGAAGTGTCATATTAAAGATAGCGTTGCAATGGTAAAATTCCTTTATTGGCTGGATAACAATGTAGGAAAGGAAAATATAACTGAGATTTCAGCTAGTGAAAAATTAGAGACATTTAGAAAAGAAAGAGAAAACTTTATAGAACCAAGTTTTGATACTATAGCAGGATACAAGGATCATGCAGCAATGATGCACTATAAAGCTACTGAACAAAGTCAGTATGAATTAAAATCAGAAGGGATGCTTTTAGTAGATTCAGGTGGCCAATACTTAGATGGAACTACTGATATTACAAGAACTATAGTTCTTGGAAATATAACAGAAGAAGAGAAAAGAGATTTTACATTAGTTCTTAAAGGTCATATAGCATTAAATAGAACTAAATTTTTATATGGAGTTACTGGTACTAACCTAGATGTTATTGCTAGGCTTCCACTCTGGGAGCATGGAATAGATTATAAATGTGGAACTGGTCATGGAGTAGGATATTTACTAAGTGTTCATGAAGCACCTCAAAGATTTGCGATGTATTATAATGATACTGTACTTGAAAGTGGAATGGTTATAACTAATGAACCGGGAGTATATAAAGAAGGTAAGTATGGAATAAGAACGGAAAATACTTTACTAGTTGTTGAAGATGAAGAAACAGATTCAGGTCAATTTATGAAATTCGAAGTTATATCATTTTGTCCTATAGATTTAAGAGGAATAGATATAAATCTTCTTACTAATGAGGAAAAGGAATGGCTAAATAGATATCACAAAGATACTTATATAAAATTATCTCCATACTTAACTCAAGAAGAAAATCATTGGCTAAAAAATGCAACTAGAGAAATTTAGAATGATATAAATTAATATAAAGATGGAAGTCTCAGATGATATATTTTCTGAGACTTTTTCATTATATAATTTTCGTATGATAAGGAATTGATAAGTATATATAAACATAATACTTATATTATAATGAAAATATTATATATGCATTTTGAATTGAAGTGTTTGTAATTTTAGCCACTTAAAGCTCACGAAATTTAGCTAATTTAAAATTGATATAATGAATCGCTAATATATATAGAAAATACCAATATATAATTATATAAAATATGTTAATATTATGATATATTTTACATAATATAGTATATTAATGATGAAGAAAAACATTTTATGAAATTAAAAGTAGTTGAAGCTATTAATAATTACAGGGGGGATAAAAGTGGGATATTCTATGGTGTTAGATCAATTTAATAATATACTTGAAAGCTTAAAAGAAGATTATAAAATATTTGCTCCAAAGGTATTTAAAGATAAAGGAACTTATTCTGATACGGATATGATAAGGTATGGAGAGATAAGTAGTGTAAAAGAAATAGAGTTTGATCAAAAGTCTTATTACTCAGCAAAAGAGCTTATATTACCTATAACTCAAACGTTGTTTTATTTTACAGAAGATAATGTAATAGAACCTAAAGTAGATAATGAAAAAGGCATAATAATTTTTCTGCGAAGTTGTGATATAAATGCGATCGAAAGATTAGATGAAATTTATTTAAGGAATGGTCAAGAAGATCCATATTATAAAAAGTTAAGAGAAAAAGTAAAATTAGTTCTTATAGAATGTAAAAATAGTTTTGAAAATTGTTTTTGTGTAAGTATGGGATCAAATAAAACAGAAGATTATTCTTTATTCATAAGAAAGAAAGACAACGACATATTAGTTGACTTAAAAGATGATGAATTTTTAAGATATTTTGAAACTTATGATAAATCAGAAGTCTTGCCTAATTTTATAGAAAGTAATGAGATAAAAGTTAATATACCAGCAAATCTAGGAATAGATGCTTTTAGTTATGATTTATGGGAAGATTATTCTTCAAGATGCATATCGTGCGGTAGATGTAGCACTGTTTGCGGGACATGCTCTTGTTTTACTATGCAGGATATATTTTATAGCGATAACTTAAGTACAGGTGAAAGAAGAAGAGTATGGGCATCTTGTCAAATAGATGGATATACAACTATGGCAGGCGGTCATGAATATAGAAAAGATAAGGGTGAACGAATGAGGTTTAAAACTATGCATAAAATATATGATTTTAATAAAAGATTTGGATATCAAATGTGTGTAGGATGTGGAAGATGTGATGATGCTTGTCCTGAATATATTTCTTTTTCACATTGTATAAATAAATTAGACAAATTAGTTAAGGAGGTTAAATAAATGAAAAATAATATTTATTTACCTTTTAAATCAAAAATCATAGACATAATACCCCAAACCGATATAGATTTTACATTTAGAATGGAATTTAAAGGAGATGTAAAACCAGGACAATTTTTCGAAGTATCAATTCCAAAGTATGGGGAAGCTCCTATATCTGTATCAGAAATAGGTGAAGATTATGTAGATTTAACTATTAGGAGAGTTGGAAAGGTCACAGATATAATACATACATTTTCTCAAGGACAACATCTCTTTTTGAGAGGTCCTTATGGAAATGGATTTGATATAAATATATATAAGAATAAAGAAATAATTATTGCTGCCGGTGGGACTGGACTTGCACCTGTTAAAGGTGTTATAGATTACTTTATTAAGAATTTAGAAGAAGTTAAGAAATTTACTCTTATATGTGGTTTTAAGTCTCCAAAAGATATACTTTTTAAAGAAGAGGTTGAAAAATGGAATAAATATATAGATGTTATGCTAACAGTAGACGAATCAGATGAAGAATACAATGGAAGGAAAGGACTTATTACAGAACATATTAAAGATATTTCAATAAAAAATTTAGATGAAACAAATGTAATAGTGGTAGGCCCTCCTATTATGATGGAATTTACTACAAAAGAATTTATAAAAAGAGGGATAAATGAAGAAAATATATGGGTTTCTCATGAGAGAAAGATGTGTTGTGGAGTAGGAAAATGTGGTCATTGCAAAATTAATGATGTATATATTTGTTTAGATGGTCCTGTTTTTAACTATAGTAAAGCTAAGGCACTAGTAGACTAAGGGGTGAAAATATGGATATAAACACAAAAAAATTAAAGAAAAATGCTTTTAGAGTGACTAAGGAAAGAGGAAAGACAGCAGCTAGGATAAGAGTACCAGGGGGACATATAGAGTCAAAACATTTAAGAATATTACAAAACATAGCTGATAAATATGGGAATGGAACACTTCATATAACTACAAGACAAGGATTCGAAATACCTGGAATACCTATGAAATATATACCAGATGTAAATAAAGAATTACAAAGTATAATAGAAGGTTTAGAAATAAATCAAGTAAGTCCTAATAGCGGATATCCAGCATCAGGAACTCGAAATGTATCTGCATGTATAGGTAATAATGTGTGTCCTTTTGCAAATTACAACACAACTAAATTTGCCAAAAATCTAGAAAAGGCTATATTTCCAAATGATTATCATGTTAAAATAGCTCTGACTGGATGTCCTAATGATTGTATTAAGGCTAGAATGCAAGACTTTGGAATTATAGGAATGACAGATCCAGAATATGAGGCTTATAGATGTATAGGATGTGAAGTATGTGTTAAGAACTGTAAGAAAAAAGTAACTGGAGCTTTGAAATTTGAAAATTATAAAGTTAAGAGAGATAGTGAAAAGTGTATAGGATGTGGAGAATGTATATTAAAATGTCCTACTTCTGCTTGGACTAGAAGTAATGAAAGATATTATAAACTAGTTATTATGGGGAGAACAGGAAAGAAAAGACCAAGAATAGCGAAAGAGTTTGTCACATGGATAGATGAGAAAAGTATAATTAAAATAATTTTAAATACTTATGACTATATAGAGAAGTATATAGATAAAGATGCCCCAGGAGGAAAAGAACATATAGGATATATAGTAGATAGAACTGGGTTTCAGGAATTTAAAAAATGGGCGTTAAAAGATGTAGAATTGGGTGAAAAGGCTATAGTAGAGTCTAATATATATTGGGAGTGAACTACTACCACTTATAGAAGTGGATGGCTTCCTAGTCAATATCTCTAATGAGACAAGTTTATCTAGGCTCTAAAGGTTGAACCAACCTCGGAATATAGCATAAGAACTTCTATATTGGCGTATATACTTGGTTTTCGCTATACCAACTGGGCGAGTGCTTGAATATTTTACGCTATAGAGTATTTCCTATAGCAACTCTATATATTCAGTTTTTAGTTGTTCTTGAAGTTATAGCATCACAATTTAGTAAATACATCTAGTATTTACTAAATTAGTATTAGCTATCTCACACCTAGAGAGTATGGGAGAATTTCACACAGTCTGTTAAAAAGAGCAGGATTACATCCTGCTCTTTAATCTTTTGTATTTATTTAAACCTATTACAGCTGCACCTATAGCACCATTAAGTTGGGATAAAGGAGATGTGTATACTTTTTTCTTTAATTTATTGCTTATTATATTTGTAAGTTCATTACTTTGAGCGAGACCGCCAGTGAACATTATATCTTCTTCTATACCAACTTTACTTGCTAAAGTCACGATACGATTTGCAATAGAGTGTAGTATTCCACTTGCTACAGATTCTTTAGAGGAACCATTTGCCAACATACTTATTACTTCAGATTCAGCAAATACAGTACACATACTATTTATAGATTCAGGTACAGCTCCTTTTGTTAAATTATCTATATCTTTGATATCAGAACCTAGTAGATTAATCATGACTTGAAGAAATCTGCCTGTACCTGCAGCACATTTATCATTCATTAGAAAATCTACAACGTTACCGTTATTATCTAGTTTTATAACTTTACTATCCTGACCACCTATATCTAGTATAGTTCTGACATCATTATTTAAAAAATGAGCACCTTTAGCATGACATGTAATTTCTGTTAAAGTTTTGTCTGCAAAGTCAATAGATACTCTACCGTATCCCGTTGCTACTATAAAAGCGTGCTCCTTTTTTATACCTGTTTTATCTAATAGAGTTAGAAGAACTTCTTCACATGCATTTTTGGGACTCCATCCTGTAGGAATAATAATATGTTCAATTATTTGTCCATCAAATACAATGCCTTTTGTTGCTACAGATCCTGAATCTATTCCTATAGAATACAATGTGTCACCTCCTAAAGACATTAAAGCATTTCTATAAATGCAGAAATACGAGTTTGTAACTGACCAATATCTGACTTAGAATAATCAGTTTCTATACTCATATAAGGAATATTTTTATTTTCGTTTAAGAATTTTTTAATTCTATATGTTTCAACATTATATGTGTGACATGCTTGAAGAACAATATCTACAACTCCATCTACTTTATATTCATCTACTAATCTATCTAATAGTTCTATTCTGTTATCATTAGGAGATATACAAGAGCATGCAACGTTCAGATATTTATCAGTTAATGCATCAATAGGATCAATGTCTTCATTAACTAGAGTGTCATTTCCTTTGACACCAGTGCAATTCTCAAAGCAGACAACTGCTCCGCCATTTTCTTCTATTATTTGAATTACTTTTTCTGTTGCTCCACCTGTAGGACAACCAGTTATAAGTATTCTAGGAGCATCTTCAGATACTTTTCTGACACCGTTATTATATTCCTCCATAACACTTTTAATCATATTATCTATAGTTTGATTTTGTTCATTTTTATCAGTTTTAAATGTTGCACCATATAAAACTTTTAGAATTTCTAGTCCTGTGATTGGAGGAGGACAAAGAGTTCCTAATTCATAGAATTTTTTTAACATACGTCTTTCTTCATTACGAGCTTTAATAGCTTGTTTTAGATTTTCATCTGTTATTTCAACATTGAATTCTTTTTCTATTCTCTCTTTTAAAACTACCATTTCATTACGCCAAAGGTTATAAGAATCATCACCTATAGTAGTTTGAGGTAACTGCATTACATGGACAGGTTTTATGTCATTCATATATTCATACATTTTTTTCTTTCCATCGCAAGTAGTTTCACCAACTATTAAATCAGAGAAATAAAAATATGGACATGTATCTGTTATAGCAAATCCATAGCTAGACTTAATAAGAGGACAAAGATTTCTAGGAAGATGTTTTTCTGCTTCTGGAATTGGTTCATCACTCATAGCACATAAAGATATAGGAATAGCATCAGCTGCTAATATAATTTCCCAAGGAGTGAAAACACAATAAGTACCTACGATATTTTTGCCTTTCTCCTTTAACTCTTTTACATCTATGAAACCTTTTTGTCTAGCTTCATCAAACTCATTAAAAGCTTTTGGTAAACTAATAGACATTCAAATCATCCTAACTTTTTAAATTTTTTAAATTATGTCACAAAAACCATTTTATTGTAACAATCATATTTTAATATTGTTTAAAAAAATACTCTAATAGAAAAAGCCTATACTTGATTTGATGTGTATAGACTTTTCCTATTAGAACATTTAGTCTTATTTTAACTTTAACATATAGAAGTCAACAGGATAATGTTAAAGGTTGATAACATGAATTTAAGTTGAAAAATTTATCAAAGCATTTCTATAAATGCAGAAATACGAGTTTTTAACTGACTAGCGTCAGATTGTGAATAGTCTGTTTCTATGCTCATATATGGTAAATCTTTTTTGTTATTAACAAACTTTTTCACTTTGAAAGATTCAACATTATATGTATGACAGGACTGAAGGATGACTTCAATTATGCCATCTACTTTATATTGATCTATAAGTTTGTTTAATAATTTAAACCTTTTCTCATTTGGAGATATACATGAACAAGGTATATTTAAATACTTTTGTGCTAATGCGTCTATTGGATCGATATTTTCATCTACTAGTTCGTCATTGCTTTTTGCACCACCACAAGTTTCAAAACAAACAACTACTCCACCATTATCTTCAATAGTTTTTATTATTTTTTCAGTCGCTCCACCGACAGGACAACCAGTTATAAGTATCCTAGGAGAATCTAAAGATATTTCTCTCAAGCCATCATTGTATTCTTCAAGAATATCATCAGTAAGTTCGTTGATGATTTCAATCTGACTTTTTTTATCAGTTTTAAATCCTGTGCCATGAAGTACCTGTAACATTTCATAGCCTGTCATAGGTGGAGGACAAAGACAGCTTAGTTCATAAAATCTTTTTAAAGCTTTTCTATATTTATTACGAAGTTTAATAACTTCTCTGAGCTTATCATCGGTTATAATAACATTAAATTTATTTTCAAGTTTTTCTTTTAGAGAAACTATCTCGTTACGCCAAAGGTTAAAAACGTTTTCCCCTTTATTAGTTTGAGGTAATTGCATAACATGAACAGGCTTTAGCTCATTCAAAAGTTCATACATTTTCTTTTTACCATCGCAAGTAGTTTCACCAACTATTAAATCAGAAAAATAAAAATATGGACACGAATCTGTAACAGCAAATCCATAACTGGATTTAATAAGAGGACAAAGGTTTCTAGGTAAATACTTTTCCGCTTCTGGTATAGATTCTTCACTAGTACCACATAAACTAACTGATATGGCACCAGCTGCATCCATAATTTCAACAGGAGTGAATGCACAGAAAACTCCTACAATGTTTTTCCCTTGCTCTTTCAATTGCTTTATTGCTATAAAGCCTTGTTGTCGAGCGTCAGTGAAATCATTGAATTTTTTAGGTAAACTAATCGTATTCAATTGCATCACTCCTTGAAAAATATAGAAAAATAAATATAAATTATAGAGTATGGAGGTAATACTATAATCAAATTCTAGTTCATTATAGTCAATATGTCTAATAGAAAAAGTGTATATTTATATTAAACTGTATTGATAGAAGTTATTAATATAAAAAAGAAGCAGTAAATTTCTTTACTGCTTCTTGAATAATGCCTATTTTCCGTAACGATTCAAAATACCTTCTAGCATTCGTGCATGACGTCCTTCATCTTTTGCAGATTCATAGAAATAGTCTCTTGCTGATAGTAGTCCTAGTTCTTCTGCTTTTTCTGCGGCTTCTTTTTTACCTTGATTTGCAAAAATTTCTCCTTCTAACATTTGTTTAATGTTATCAAATATATTATCTTGAATCATACCATTTAATTCTGCAAAATGAGCAGCATGTTCAGCTTCTTCCCATGCCATAGTTTTTAATACTTCGGCAATTTCAGGATATCCTTGTCGTTGAGCTTGGCGTGCCATAGCAAGGTAAATTCCTGCTTCACTGGTTTCACCATTAAAATTTTGTTTTACGATTCTTTCTAAGGCTGTTCCCTTAGTTTCACCAATTTTATTTTCAATTGTTAAATTTCTTTTCTCCATTTTAATTCCCCCTATAACTATATTGGTTTGAAGACACTCAATATTTTTTTTGATATTTCTTTATTTGTACGTTCCAAGTCGGCAAAATACATAAAATTACTTCCTTTATAATCTAAAGCATCTCCAAATAGAGCCACTTCCATGGCACTACGGATGATGTTAATAATACAGTCTTCATCATGATAAAGTTGACAATTTTTACATTGATTCAAAATAAAAATAATTGAATTGATAAGTGCTTCTTCATCATAAATTTTCGTATCGTTATATGGAATTCTATCCATTCCTCCATCAATAAATTCATCTTGTTGTTTAAAACAAGTAAGTAATGATTGTTCACAATAACCTATTAGACAGTCATCTTTTTGACAAGAATTACAATGGTCTTCTGATAGACAACATTTGCCTATCTCTTGAATCAATGCATTAAAGTCAATATGTCTGTTCAATCTAATTCTCCTTTCCCCTAAAAATACTACAATGTAGTAACTACCCTAATACAAAGTGAATAAACAAATTTTAACATTTTTACCATAGCTACTATAAAATTGAGTATAAGGAGAGATAGGATAAAAATCAATACTAATATTTATTAATAAAGTTTAGTAAATGCTTATAAGGTAGAATTGAAGATTAAAAGATTCGAATCTTGCTTTTTATTTTGAAGATAACAATGGTATGTTTAATAAATATATAGAATAGAAAATAACAATATTGCAATTCAGATCCATTATCTTTTTCTATTTGACATAATTGGTAGTATTATGTAGAATTGTTTTGGATATCGATATAATTTTAACAATGAAGTCGAATGTATTTAATATCCAAATAACAAAAAAAGGGGGAAAATGTTGACTTCTGAAATAAGAAAGCTATATGACGGATAAGGTCAACATAAAGTATGAGTATTATATCTACTTTAGAGAATATTATAAGGTCATCTATTAGTGCATTAAATGGATCTTCATTTTGGATAGTTATAAGCTATGCATTAGCTGGAATTCTACATAATGTATTAAATCCGGAAAAATTTCAAAAGATGCTAGGGAATAAAAAGTTCTCCTCAATATTAAAAAGTACTATATCTGGAATGTTACTACCAATATGTAGCTGTGGAGTATTTCCTTTAGGTGTTAGTATGTATTATTCAGGAGCATATTTAGGTCCAACACTATCATTTATGACAGCAACTCCTATTATAAATCCAGCTGCAATAATATTATCTCTTGGACTTTTAGGTAAAGAAATTACAATTATATATCTTATTGCTGGCTTCACAGTACCAATAATAACAGGATTGTTGGCTAATAAATTTGCAGGAGATGAGATTTGCTACATAGATGGTGCAGATGAATTTGACGATGATTTTGACATATTAGATGATGAAGAAAAAGACAGTAGAAGTTTAAGAGAAAAGCTCGTTGAAGGGCTAAAATGGGGATTTTTAGATTTAGGAAAATCTATAAGTAAATATATAATACCTGGAATGTTACTTGCTGGATTTATTCTTACAATAGTTCCACAACACTTTATACAAGAATATCTAGGTAATCCAAGCTTGATATCATTAGGTGGTATAGCAATAATAGCAGCATTAATGTATGTTTGTGCAGTAGGTCACATTCCATTCATAGCAGCTATAGTTGCAAGTGGAGCATCACCAGGTGTTGCTATAACTTTTTTAATGGCAGGGGCTGCTACAAATCTTCCAGAGTTGATAAGTATGTATAAGATGATTGGAAAACGTACTACTACAATTTATCTATCTACTACGCTTATATTTTCTTTTATGTTTGGATATTTAGCGAATAGAACTTTATTAGAAAACTTCATTCCAGTAGTTAATTTTGATAGTTCCAAAAAGACTATAAAAATAGCTAAATCGCTGATTATAAATGCACCTGATTCTGTAAGATATTTATGTTCTTTAATTGTATTTTTTCTATTTGTATATGCTATTTGGCCAAAACTAAAAAAACTTGTAATTAGTGAGAGTGTATAAGTGTGAAAATAAAAAAAATTTTTATTTTGATAATTTCTTTATTTCTTATAGGATGTAGCAATATATCAGCTAATGAAAAGAAAAAAGATGTTGGTGTAAAAGAAAACAATAAAGCTTTAAATTATTTTAGAAAACATTTTCCAGAAAAAGAGATTATTAAATGTTCAGAAAAAGATATAAATGGAGATAAAATTAATGATTTAGTAGTAATTTTTAAAGATGGGAAAAAAGAAAATTCAATGGTTGTAGTATTTAGTGAAAATAAGAGTTATGAGGTTACAAATAAAGTTCATGCTCCAATCTCTAATCAAAATATACAGTTTAAAGATATAGATAATAAGATACCCATAGAGATAATAGTGTCAGGTTCTAAGAATAACAAAATAGGATATGCTGTTTTTAGGTTAGAAGATGGAAAGATAATAGATATATTTGGAGATGGAATGGATGATTGTTGTTAAAAATAAGGAGGTAATGAACTATGATTAAAAAAATTAAAAATATATCATTATTTTCAATAATGATATTATTGGTAGCAACTTTTATATCTGGATGTTCAAATAAAGATAGCAAAGAAAAAAATATAACTATATCTAAAACAGATAACTACAAGATAAAAGTCGGATACTACAATTGTGACCATATGGTATCAGCACCTATAGCAGATGCAGCAGGTATATATAAAGAACTAGGAATTGATGCAGAAGTTATAGGAAATGCAAAGGTTCCTCAAGCTATGTTAGCAGGTCAAATGGATGTAGGATACATAGGAATAGATAATGTAATTAAATCTGTAGATAATAAAGTTCCTATGATAATAGGAGCAGATAATCATATAGGTGGTTCATATTATCTTGTGGTATCAAATGACATAAAAGATCCAAAAGATTTAATAGGACAACCATTAGGAATAGGTTCAAATCCTGAGAAAAGTTCAGGTTGGGTTGAATTTGCAAGAGAACTTGGTATACCAGTAGAAGGTAAAAACTATGAGGCAATTGATTTTGCTTCAGATAAAGATGCTTATTTAGCATTCAAAACTGGAAAAATAAAAGGATTTATTGCTTGTGATCCATGGGGATCAATGGCGGAATATGAAAAGACAGGGAAAATATTAATAACTTCTTCAAAATTAGAAGGACAATGGGGAGATTGTTGTGTTCTTTCCATAAATAAGGATTTTGCAGAAAAACATCCAGAACTAGCTAAGAAGGTAGCTCTTGCTCATACTAAAGCTATGGAATTTGTATATCTAAATCCATTAAAAACAGCTAAAATATTTGCTAAAACTTATATGGTGCCTGAAGAGGTTGGACTATTAACTGTTTATAAGAAAACAGTTAAAGAAGGTAGAACACTGTCATGGAAGATAGTACCTGAGCAAATAAAGCATGAATTAAGTTGGAAGCAAGAAAATGGATACGTTCCAAATACAGTAACATACGAAGAACTAGTAGATAGTAAGTTTATAGATGAATCTGGAGCAGATGATTTTGATAAATTCATAAAAGAAAAAGTAGATCCTGTATTTCCAGTAGGAATGTCTTATGATGAATGGAAAACAAAGGCAAAGAAATTAGGAAAATAAAGATATAAGCACATTAAATATAGCAAGGGGTATCATATGAATAGCTTAACTATAGACAAACTATTTGCTGAAAAGAAAAAGTATGAAGATTTAAGAAAATGTATAGATAAAGGAATGTTTAAAGAATATTCATTAGATGAACTACTTATTGATAATAAATATTTGGATCTAACAGAAATTGAAAAGAAATTGAGAAGAAGCTTAATGAATTATACTTTACAATATAAAAAACCATTTAATATAAAAGCTCCATCAATAGAAGTTATAAAAGATATAGGTTTAAACATTGAAAAGCTTAATGAAATCATAAATCGTTTTGTAGAAAAGAATATAGTAGTCGTGAATGATAAGGGAGATATTAATTTTATATATCCAGTTTCAGCACTTCCTACTCATCATTTGGTTACATTAAGTGACAAGAGAAAATTCAATGCTATGTGTGCAATAGATTCACTAGGCTCAACCTTTACATTTGGACAAGATATAGAAATACTTTCTGAATGTAGTGAGTGCGGGGAAAAAATAAAGATAGAAATTAAAAATGGAAAAATTAAAAGAGTATCTTCTAAGAATATAAGAGTATTACATGTAGACTTAAATAAGCATAAAAACTGGAGTGGAAGCTGCTGAAACATAATGAATTTCTTCTGTAAGAAGGAACATTATGATACTTGGGTTAAGAATATGAATTTAAGAGAATATAAAATATTTTGCTTAGATATAAGGGAAGCATTTCATATAGGTAAGATAATTTTTGATGTAGAGTAATTGAAAAGATAAGGATTATAAGATATGAGACTTATAAACAAAAGAACAGTATTACTTTTGATAGTAATGATAATTATAGTATTAATTATAAATCTGCCAAAAGAATCATCATCAGAAAAAATTAAAGTAGGGGTTTCGGATGATTCTTCAGGTATAGTATTAAACTATATGATAAAAAATGGATTTAAAGCAATTCATATGCAAAAAGATTTTGAGACATATTCAATAAAAGACTGTTGCAGTAATACATCCCAATGGGCTTTGACATCAGATTTATTGGATATATCTATATTATGTCCAGATGCTGCAAAAGCCTTAGTAGAGAAGGATAGTAGATTTGAAATAAATTCTATAGTTATGTTGAATTCAGATATATTTGTATTGAGAAAAAATAACCCTAAGAAAATAGGAATAACGCAGAAAAGATATTATCAAAAAGACTTAGTTAAAGAAAGATTTGGAAATGATGTTGAAATAGTACCTATGATTTCAACAGCTCTTCCCTATGCTCTAGAAAAAGGGATGGTTGATGGTATTGTCATAGACATTTTAAAGGGACTGTCAATAGATGGAGAAAAACTTTCAGCACATACAAATAAGGATATACCTACTTATGTGTTAGTAGTAAGAAAAGATTTTAAAAAAGACGCAAGATATAAAGAGTTTATAGAAAACTTCAAGATAGCTACAACTAAACTTAATAACGAAGAAATACTTTTAAATGAGCTTAAAACTGACAAAGAAAATAACTTTGGTAGAAAGGAGGTTGAAAATTGGAAGAATCTCAAAGTAAAGCTAGTATATATAATAAGTCAGGAACATTAGTAAAGAGTTCTTTATTAAATAATCCTAAAATTTTTATATATAAGTTAATATTTTTTTCATTAATTATATTTATTTGGTATTTTTTGGCTAAATACTATAATAATGACTTAATACTTCCTAGTCCATATAATACAGGAAAGTCTCTGATACAGTCTATTACAAGCAAAGAAGTGATTACAAATATACTTATAACTTTAAAAAGAGTTTTAACAGGGTTTCTGTATGCTTTTTTAATAGGTGTTCCAATAGGATTTCTAATGGGATATTCTAAAATTGCAAATGGTGTTGTAGAAGGATTGATTCATTCATTAAGACAAGTTCCACTTATGGCTTGGGTACCACTTACAATAGTATGGTTTGGGTTAGGTGATGGGCCTACTATATTTTTAATAGCATTTACAGGAGTATTTCCTATTATTCTAAATACTATTGATGGAATCCAAGGTATATCTAAAGACTACTATAATGCTGCAAAAAGTATGGGAGCAGGTCCAGTTAGTATATTTAAAGATATAATTGTACCAGCTACTATTCCTAATATATTAACAGGATGTAGGATTGCTATAAGCAATGGTTGGATGTCGGTAATCTGAGCGGAGTTCATTGCTACGAGTGCTGGGTTCGGCTACTCTTTAGTTGAAGCTCAAACAATGATGCAGACAGATAAACTAGTTGCCTTAATGATAATGGCTGCATTAGTTGGATTTGGGATAGATATACTTTTACAATTACTAAATAAAACTCTTACCAAGTGGAGGGTTAATTAAATAATGCGACTTGAGATAAAAAATATTTCAAAAACTTTTACAAATAAAAAAGAAGTAAATAATGTACTTGAAGATATTAGCTTCAATGTAGGAGAAGGAGAATTTGTAACACTATTAGGACCATCTGGATGTGGTAAAACAACACTCTTAACAATTATAGCAGGATTTCAAAATCCAAGCAGTGGAGAAATCTTCTTAAATGGAAATAAAGTAACAAAACCAGGACCTGATAGAGGATTTGTTTTTCAAAATTATGCTCTTTTTCCATGGATGACTGTTAAAGAAAATATTACATATCCTATGAAACAACTAAAGTTATCTAAAAATGAACAAGAAGAAAGATTACAAAACCTTTTAAAGATAGCTCAGCTTCAAGGAAAGGAAAATTTATATCCTCATCAAATATCTGGAGGAATGAAACAAAGAACAGCCGTAGTAAGATCACTTGCTAGTAAGCCAGAAGTTTTACTTATGGATGAGCCTTTAGGTGCTGTAGACTTTCAAATGCGACAGATACTTCAAAAACAACTAGAGGATATGTGGATGAAAGACAAAACTACTGTAGTTATGGTAACACACGATGTAGATGAGGCAGTATATTTAAGTGATAGAGTTATAGTTATGTCAGACAAAAGGGGAACGGTAGTTGAAGATATAAAGATAGATATCTCTAGACCTAGAGATAGAAATAGTAAGCAATATGATTCTTATAAAAAGCATCTTATGGGAATTCTAAAAATAGCTTTAACTAAAAATCAAATTGAAAATGAGGTAGCTTTTGCTAAATAAAAGGGGGAAATCAAAGTGAAAGTAGCGTATGTTTTAAATACTGATAATTCAAGAACTATACTTAGAGATATGATTATTCCACAACTAGAACAAGGAATACATGGAGCAGAGGTAGTGGGAATGTTCTTTTTAATGGACAATACTTATATGCTTCTAGAAGATTGCGAAATAGGAGAAAAGCTTCAAAACTTACATGAAAAATTAGGAATAGTTCTTTTAGCTTGTGATAAATGTGCATTAGAAAGAGAAGTAGCAGATAAGATGATTGCAGGGGCATCTATAGGATGTTTTCCAACATTATACCCTACTTTGAATTCAGCAGGAGTAGAACATATTATAACATTATAATAAAGAAATTAGTTAGATGTAGAATAAAAAGTATCGACATATATAAGAGTTACTACTCTGTTAAACATAAAACAAAATAAGCTTATATCTTAATCTCCGAGAGAGTAAGATATAAGCTTTAAATTTTTTTATTTATGTATTTTTATAAGAACTTAATAGAAGTAGATTTATTAGAAACTAAGTTCTTTTATAAATGTTTCTTGAAATTCATCACTCATTGATAATTCTAATACTTTTATGTTTTCTTTTATATAAGACATTTTGTCTAATATATCTTTATTAATCAAAGATAGCCTAGCCCCTTCGATAGATGAATTTCCTACAAAAGTTATAGTACCTTTGAATCCTTTAGGAATTAGGGAAATCTTTTTAATACTTTCAGGATTAAGATGATATCCAAAGGCACCTGCAACTACTACTTCATCTACATCATCTATGGTCATACCAAATTGTTTTAAAAGAAGTAATATTCCTGTAGATATAGCACCCTTAGCAAGTTGAACTTGTCTTATATCACTTTGAGAAATATAGATGTCATCTGTGATATAAAAGTTTTTATCTACAAGCCTTTCTAGCAAAGGTTGAGGCATATTTTTATTAAACCTACCAGATTTCAGAACTACTTTTTTATCAATGAGTTCACTCATGATATCTATAAGGCCACTACCACATATACTTTTTGCTTTAATGTTACCTATTACCCCTATGTTAAAGTTGAAGTTATCATCTATATTAAAAGTTTCAATAGCACCACTTTCAGCTCTTGATCCACATGATATGTTCATACCTTCAAGTGCTGGACCAGCAGCAGTTGAAGTTCCAGATAAAATAGAGTTTGATATTAATACTATTTCACCATTAGTTCCAATGTCTACAAATACAGCAGTATTTTCTTTATTGTCAAATCCAGTTGCAACTACTCCAGAAACTATATCGCTTCCTACGTATCCAGATGCACTTGGAAGTAAAGTTACTATGCCTAAAGAGTTAATATTAATTCCTAGTTCTTCAGCATTTATATCAATTTTATCAAGAAATATAGGTTTGTAAGGGGCTCTTGATATAGATATAGCACTTACTCCTAATAAGAAGTGAAGCATAGTAGTATTTGCAGATATAACTACATTATAGATATCATCATTAGAATACTTATTTTCTAATAGAGAATTAACTAAAAGATTAATTTCGTTTATAATACTTTCATGTAGTTCTTTAAGTCCATTTTTATTAGTCATAGAATAAGTAATTCTAGATAATACGTCACCACCAAATTTAGATTGTGGATTTAGAGAGGAGATTTTATTTATAATTTCTCCTGACTGAATATCAACAAGGTAACTTGATATTCCAGTAGTTCCAATATCTATAGCTACTCCTAATAGATTATTAAAACTTTTATCTATATCTAGAATAGTATTGTCAAATACGATCCCTTCTAGTGAATTAATTTTATGATCTAGTAAGTAAGATAGTTTTGAATATATTTTAAGATTTTTAATATCATAATTTAAAGATTCAATATATGGAGTAGAATTAGATTGATCATATTTAGGTAAATTTATTTTTTTAAATCTACTTTCTAGTTTAGTATCTATGGAGTATCCTTTGTTTATAGTCTTTAAATCGTTAGAGTTAAACTTTAAAAGAGTTACTTCAATATCTCCTTGAATCGATGCTTGACATGCTAATCTTATATTTTCTTCATTTTTAATCAAACTTTTTTCTTCATCTAAAGGAGCTGAAAGATTACCTTTAACTTTAACTTTACATTTACCACAAGTTCCAGCACCATTACAAGGAGTTTCAAAGTCCACATTCCCTTTTCTTATAGCATCTATAAGTAGAGTATTTTTAGGAACTTCAATAACTTTATCAAGGTTCTTAATATGAACTTTAACCATTTTAATATTGTCCTTTCTTAACGTAGTCTGTCATAATCTTTAAGTTTTCTATTGGAGTTGACATACCTAGTCCACAGGCTGGAGAGACTATATTTACACCTGCATTAATACATGTTTTAGTTAAACCTTCTATTTTTTCTTTAGAGCCAAAGTTTAATACATGAGTGCTTACATTACCCATTAGTCCAGTCTTAACTATATTTCTAGTGACTTTCATACTTACTATTGAATCAAAACTTAAAGCATCTGCACCTATTTCATTTAAGCTTTCGATTATGTTGTTGGCATTCCCACATATATGAACAATTACGGGTACACCTTTCGCATGTACTCTATCTATGAATTCTTTAAATAAAGGAACAATAAATTCATTAAAACTTTTCGTGCCTAATATTTCACCTGTAGCAGTTGGGTCAGAAACAGCTATAACATCTGCACCAGCATCTATCATACATTCAGCATAGTCTATAGTATATTTATTTACGAATTCTAAAAATTCATGAGCTTGTTTTGGATCTTTTCTAAGCATTTTTAATAGCTTCAATGGATCTATAACAGATGAAGCTGTACTGAAAACTCCTGTTATGTTACCTATTACAGGAACTTCATCATTTTTTAGTTTTTTTATAGCGTTAATTACTTCTGGCATTCTATCAGCAGAAGTAGTATGAATATTATACCTTTCTATAATTTCTTTTACTGAAGATTCATTATATTTACTTACAAGAGGCTCTACTAGTTTTGAACCTAGATCAATTTCTACACCTAATGGCTCAGCTTCTACAGTTAAGCAAAAAGGAACGCCATAATTTTCAAATCCTGTAAGATCATAAACTTTTTTAGCTGCTTCAGCCATTGGATTTGCATCCTTATTATGATTGCCAGAAATATCTTCTAAAACTTCAGTTACAGCAGCATTCATCATACCACCTGGACATATTACAGGAGGTCTATCGACTTTCTCACCTTTTAATACTTTAATTAATCTTTCTTTAGCATTCAAAATCAACACCCCTAAATTCAAAAATATTTGATTTATATTGTCTAATAACTTATAAAAATATTTTAAAATTAGTTTTTAGCCAATATAAGAATCCAATATAACTACTATATAACAATAATATATCAGAATATGTTGGACTTTCGTTATCAAAATATTGTATATAAAAGTAAAGATTAATTCGTTATATATATACTACTTTGTTTTTAGTATGAAGTTATCCAATAGATTAAATGATTTATCTAAAAGTCAAAAAAGATAGTGTAGTGGGAGAAATACACTACTTATAAATTTAAGATTGTAAGTTATTTCTATAAATATATCATATAACGTATTTGAGATATGAATAAATCTGTAAATCCTTAGGTCTTTAGATTTTAAATTATTATAGAAAATATCTATAAATTAAACAATATATATTAGGTTTTGCTATTCGACATATCACAACATTTATATAATAATTGTGATTGAAAGCTTTAAATTTTGTAAGTTTTATCTAAATACTAGGTCAGGATTGTACAATAGTCTATGTAATTCAAAATTAGTTCAGAAAGATATAACTTATATAAATCACGAGATTTATGGATTAGAGATAAGACCATTAAAAGATTTCATTGAAAAACCAGATATAGTTATAATGATAACTAATCCATATCAATCAATGAGAATAATTCAAGGATACACTTATCAATTAGGAGTTCATAAGAATATTAAGATTGCAGGTAATCAAGTATTTTGTTCTGAATGTACAGCAACACCTTATGAAAGTAATGATTTAAATATATCTATGCTGTGTTCTGGAACTAGATATTTTGCTAAATGGGATAATAATGAAATGACTATAGGAATTCCATATAATAAGCAAGTATATTAATTAATGGAATAATGAAAACTATGAATCCTGTAGAGCCAAATAATATTAAGAAGGAAATAGAAGACAGAGCAAATAAACTGGGAAAAAGCGTTGATATATTGTATGATAAAAACTATTATGATGGACAGCTAAAAGTTAAATAGGAAGTTTATACTCGCACTCACGAATTTTAATCATGAGTATATTTATATAATAGAACTTATTTTTAAGGTCTAATTTAATATGAGAGTTAATTAATAGATTTCGACGATCTATTTAAATAAAAAAATAGTGTACTGGGGGAGTACACTATCTGGAAAGTTAGGATTATAAATTATTTTTCTAAATCCCCACCTGATATGTTAAGTAATATGATAAAAACTAAAACTTATCAGGCCTTTTAAATATAGTAAAAGGGATTGAGGAGTTTTAGATACAAAGAGTTTTAGGATATAAGTAAAGTATATTTTAAAATATACTTTACTTATTTATATTATATCCAGATACTATGTTTTAACTCAGTAAATTATGAAATATAGTGAGAAATGTATAAATTTGATGTATTCATTTGAATAATTTACTTAATTAAAATATTAAAACTGTTAGTAAACAGCCAGAAATACCAATTAATAAAAATAGCCTAGATTATTAATAAGGAGTTACAAAAATACTCCTTTTTTTTATAATTTTGTAACTAAAATGACATAAACCTTTGATTTTAGAGAAGATTACTTATATAATAGAGAAGACGTAATTTTTTTGAGAGGATGATTATATGACAAAAGGCAAAAAGATAAAAATACCTAGAGAAATCATACTTGTCTTAGTATTATTATTCATAAAGCTAATTATATTTAATACAGTTACAGAAAGTTCACATGTTGGATTTACGCTTATATTGACAAGTACAATATATATGATATTTATAGGTTCTGCCTTTAATCTAGTTCGGGCTAAGAGACGTAATTTAGTTATCGGAATTACCTATACAATTATATCTGTTATAATCTTTGCAGATTGCTTATATTATTCATATTTTAATCAATTATCATCTGTTGTACTTTTAAAGCAAACTTCACAAGTAACTACAATAAAGGATAGTATAATTTATCTATTAAAACCTGCTAACTTAGTAATGATAGTAGACATAATCCCAGTGCTTATATATTTGTTTATAAGAAATAAAAGAAGAAAAACAAATAGCTTAAAAAATGAAGAAAATATAAGGTTTAAAGGTTTAAGTTTAGGAATATCACTTGTATTGATTATAGTTTCTGTATTTGGAATTAGTAAGTTTAATAAGAAAGTTAACTTATTTAGACAAGAGTTTTTCACATATCACATAGCTGACATTTATGAAAATTTCAAAAAAGGCGGAAAAGATGATAGCGTAGAAGCAGCAATATTGACAGACATGGCAAATCAGAAAAAGACTTCAATAGAAGAAAATAAATATTATGGAATAGCAAAAGGAAGAAATGTAATTACTATTCAGGTAGAAAGTCTTCAGAACTTTGTAATTAACAACTTTTATAAAGGCCAAGAAATTACTCCAAACTTAAATAAGCTGTTGAAGAAAGATACTTTATATTATGATAGATATTATCAACAACTTGGGAGAGGAAATACTTCTGATGCAGAGTTTGTTACACATAATTCTCTTTATCCTGCTATGGATGGACAGACATATAGTCTTTATCAAGACAATACTTTCTATGGATTACCTTGGATACTAAAAGAAAATGGTTATTCAACTAAGGCTTTTCATGGATATAAGGCTGAGTTTTGGAATAGAAATAAGGCTTATCCGAATCAAGGATTCGATGAGTTTATAAGTCAAGAAAAACTTGGATCTAAAGAGATTATAGGATTTGGACTAAGTGATAAGGAATTTTTTAAGGAAAGTATGCCTTATTTAAAACAAACACAATCCCCTTTTTATGCGTTTCTTGTAACACTTACTAGTCACCATCCATACAATATGCCTGAGAAATATAAAGAGCTAAAACTAGAAGATAAACATAAAGACACTTTATTTGGACAATATATCCAATCAGTTCATTATGCAGATGCTGCTTTAGGAGAATTTATAGAAAATTTAAAAAAAGAAGGGCTATATGAAAATTCAATTATAAATATATATGGAGATCACTTTGGTTTAAACTCAGACTTTACACCTAATAAAAAGTTATTAACAGAATATTTAGGATATGAATATGACTATGATGAAATGATGAGAATACCACTTATAATGCATATACCTGAAAGTGGAATCAATGAAACTAATTCTTTGACAGGAGGACAAATTGACTTTTTACCAACATTACTAAATATAATGGGAATTGAAAATAAAAAAGGAATAATGCTTGGTAGAGACTTGAATAATTCTGAAGAAGGATTTGTTGCACAGCAAACATATATGATAAAAGGATCATTTATAGACAATGACAATGTGTTTTCTATGTCAAGAGATAGAATATATGAAAATAGTAGAGCTTGGAACTTTAAAGTTAGAAAACCTGTAGATATACAAAAATTTAAAGATGGATATGAAAAAGCAATAAAAGAAATAAATAAATCAGAATATATTTTAGAAACAGATTATTTATCTAATTTTATCAAAGATAGAAAGAACAAATCGGAAAGAAAAAATAAGCGTATAGAACCTCAAGAAATGGTACTTGATTTAGGACTTAGTGAAGATAAAATAACTTCTAAAAATATAAAAGAAATTTTGGATAAAGGCTATAAAGAAGGTTTCAGATTCTTTAAATTAGACTTTGAATTAACACATGAAGATAATATAGAAATGAACTACTCTCTTAAGAATACAAATATAAATGATTACTTTGAATGGATAAAAGATAAAAAGGATGCTTATTTCATTACAAATATTGAAGGTGATGGAATGAAAGCACTTAGAATTATAAGAGAGACAAAACCAGACATAGCAAACAAACTTGTACCACAAATATATGGTTTAGAAGACTATTTTACAGTTCAAACACTACAATATCTAAATATCATCTTTGTCCCTGAAGAAAACTATAAAGATAAGGAAATAATAGATTTTGTTAAAAGGGAAAGATTATTAGGTATTAACTTATCAGCTTCACGTGGAGCCACTAGTCTCTCAGCTAAGTTAGATAAAGAAGGCGTATTTGTATATGTATATACTGTAAATGATAAAAATGAGATGAATAACTTAAGGAAAAATAAAGTAAAAGGATTTTATACTACAAATCTAGATAAATAAAAAATGACCCCATAACTTGGGGTCTTTTAATTTTTTTTGAAAGCTCTATACTAAAAAATAACAATTATTTATTTGAAGCTAATAATATCTTTTCTAAATCTTTTGTAGGGTGGTTTGGATAATCAATAACCTTACCTTCCCATGTTCTTATTTTTATAAAGTCCTTACCCCTTGAGATTAAATATTGTGGCATTAGAGGTGTTTTACCATTTCCGTTCGGTGCATTAACAATATACTGAGGTATTGCCATACCAGATGTATAGCCTCTTAAATATTCCATTATTTCCAATCCATCATCTACAGAGGTATTAAAATGCATTGTTCCGACTACATTTTTCGCATGAAATATATAATAAGGTCTAACCCTACATTTTAAAAGCTCATGATTTAAAAGACGCATTACATACTTATCATTATTTATACCGTTTAAAAGAACAGCTTGGTTTCCTAATGGAATACCTGCATTAACAAGCTTTTCACAAGCTTCTTTAGATTCCTGCGTAATTTCCATAGGATGATTGAATTGAGTATTTATATATATAGGAGCATACCTCTTCAATATATCTATCAAGTTGTCAGTTATTCTCTGCGGCAAGGTTACGAGGACTCTTGTACCAAGTCTTATATAATCAACAGTAGGAATAGCATGTATTTCTCTTAGAAGCCAATCCAATGTATTATCAGATAAGGCTAGAGCATCTCCACCTGTAATTAAAACATCTCTTATTTCAGGATTATTTCTTATATATTCAATAGATTCTTTTAAAGTATCTTTTGAATTATGGCAATCTTTAGACTTTATGTTTCTTCTTCTTTGACAATGTCTGCAATACATAGCACATTCATTGGTAACGTTTATTATTAGTCTGTCAGGATATCTTCTAGTTATTGATCCAGCAGGATTAGTATACTCTTCACCCATAGGATCTTTTTTTCCTTCTTCTATAAGTTCTAAATTAGTTGGAATAGATTGTAGTTTTATTGGATCTAGCTCGTTATCATCATCAATTAGAGCTAGATAATAAGGAGATATTGACCATCTATATTTTTCTTGAACTTTTTTTATAGAATCAATTTCTTTATCAGATAATTTTATAATTTTAGATAACAAGTCTACATCAGAAATTCTATTACTAAGTTGCCACTTCCAATTCTTCCAGTCTTCTTCTGTTGCATTTAAAATCGAAAGTATTTTTTCCTTTTTATCTTGTATCTTTTTTTCCTGAGCTTTAGACAAACCCTTTGGGATGGAATCTTTAATAGAAAGGTAATCCTTAATTCTAGACTTAAGTTCGTCAGCTCTTTGAAGTGATATTTTTCTTGTATCTATAGTTCTATTCATACAAATATACCTCCTTTTTTAAGTTAAGTATAATTGTTTAATAGAGCTTTCCATGAAACTACTATTATATAAATAATTTTAGCCACAAAGTATAAAAGTCACCCAATCGTATTGATAGACATATCGGACAACTCTATTATTATATTATAACATAAGTTAAGCTTATTAATCAAAAAATTAATTTAGAAAACCAATATTCTATTAGCTTGAAAATAAACTTAATATTATAATAGTACTTTTAATAAATTCCTATGATTTTATATTTAATTTTATATTATAAAACTAGAACGAGAAAATACGTGCATAATGGAGTTTTACAACACTTAATTTAAAAATTATAATGTTTAGGTTAAAAAAATTAAAAATTAAATATAAATAGAATACTAAAAACAAAATAAATTACATATTGGAAGGGCTGAATAATAATGAAAAATATTTTAAGGATTTATAAAAGAGACATTAAAAATATATTATCTGACTGGGTAGTATTAGTAGTGATACTAGGACTTATGATACTCCCGGCACTTTATGCATGGTTCAATATAAAGTCTTCTTGGGATCCTTATGGAAATACTTCAGGAATAAAAGTAGCAGTAGTTAATAATGATAAAGGTGATAGTTTTAAAGGTACTAAGATAAATGTAGGTAATCAACTTGTACAACAACTAAAAGGAAATAAAAACATAGGATGGAACTTTGTAAGTGAAAAGGAAGCGGATAAGGGACTAAAGAATGGAAAGTATTATGCAAGTATAAAAATAACAGATGATTTTTCTCACAAGCTACTTTCAATAGTTAGGGATGAACAAGAAAAGCCAAGTATAATATATTCAGTAAATGAAAAAATAAATGCAGTAGCGCCAAAGATAACTCAGAAAGGTGTTACAAGCTTACAGGGTGAAGTAACTAAAAATTTTGTAAAGACTGTAAATGGAATTATATTTGATTTATTTAATAAATTTGGAGTTGAATTAGAACAAGGGAAGCCTAAACTAAAAGAGTTACAGAACTTAATATATTTTGTAGATGAAAAGATACCTCAAATCAATAAAGATATTGAGGAATTTGATAAAGGATTAATAACTTTAAATGGATTAACAAAGAAAGTGCAAGGAAATGTTCCGTTAATTCAAGATTCTATTAAAAAAGGTTCTAATGCAGCAAATAAAAGTAAGGATTTTTTAGTAAGGGCTAAAGATGGAATTCAACAAGCTGGACCTAGTATTAAACAGGACTTAATTTTAGCAAGGCAGATAACAAGTGGAGCTGAAAATATGATACCTGAAGCTATAAACTTGATAAATACAGATGCTCCTAAAGCTAAAGAAATGTTAATAAATATAAAAGATAAGTTTAATAATGGGACAAGTATAATAACTAACATTACAAACTTTTTAAGATCCATAGATAAAGATTCAAATAGTAATATTATTCAATCTATCATAAATAAGCTAGCAGTCATTAAGAGTAACATGAATAATAAAGTTCAACTTATAAATAAAGTAATAGACATAATTAACAACGGACAACAGCCTTCTGTGGATATATTAAATAAAATAAATGATTTATCCACAAGAGTAACTCCTACCTTGAATGCAATTATAAATAGTTTTGATAGTAAAGTTATTCCTGCTATAAATAATATTACTGGTGAGTTAATAAACGTTACAGATAATGCTATAAAATTATTAAACGATGCAAATGAAGATTTACCTGTTGTTGAGGACTTAATAAACAAGGCTTACAAAGGTAGTGAAAAAGGAGCAGAAGGCATTGATCTTCTAAAGAAAAAGCTACCTGGAATAGAAACCTCTATACATTCAGTAGCAATTAAGCTAAGAAAATTAGATAATGATCAAGATTTAAATGAGATAATTAAGCTTCTAAAAAATGATGCTAGAAAAGAGAGTGAATTTCTATCTAATCCAATAGAGATAAAGGAAAATAGGATATTTGCTATTCCAAACTATGGATCTGCAATGTCACCTTTTTTTACAACGCTGTCTCTATGGGTAGGTACACTATTACTAGTATCATTATTATCTACTCATGTAAAAAAACTAGATGATAATAAAAATTTAAAAGCTTATGAGAAATATTTAGGAAAATACTTAACCTTTATGACAATAGCAATATTTCAAGCTATTATAGTAAGTACTGGAGACATTTTTATACTTAAGACATATGTGTCAAATAAATTAGTATTTTTATTGTTTTCAGTATTCATAAGCATAGTATTTTCAATGATAATATATACTTTAGTATCTGTGTTTGGAAATGTAGGAAAAGCATTAGCGGTTATACTTTTAGTACTACAGATATCTTCTTCAGGAGGTACTTTTCCTATAGAAGTTACTCCTACATTTTTTCAAAAAATAAATCCTATGCTACCTTTTACTTATGCTGTATCAGGCATGAGAGAAGCAGTTGGAGGGGTAATTCTAGAATCATTAAGATATAATACTATTATTCTTTTACTATATTTCTTTATATTTTTAGCTATAGGACTTCTATTTAAGAAAAAATTGGACAATATAAATAGTAAGTTTGTAAAAAGATTTAAAGAAAGTGGGTTAGGAGAATAACATGAAAATCAATGATTTTCTAGTTGAAGCAGGGGCAGACTTTGCTAGTGATTATATTAAGAATCTGAAAGATAAGGATCCAGAAAGACTAGAAGAAATAAATAAGTTAATATGTAACTTTACAGATGTAGCAATTAATCTCTTAAAAGAGAGTTCTGAATTTCGTAAAAAATTTGCAGAAATTCATGCTGAATTTTTAAAACATCCTGAATGTAAGCAAGTTATAGACGAGACTTTGAATTCTGTTAGCAAGTATAGGCCAGATTTAATTAAAAAATAGAATATAAAACTGTTTAAGATAATTAAATTAATCTATTGAAAAAAGTATGTGAGTATTAAAAAAAGCGTTTGATAAAAAATCAGACGCTTTTTTAATATGAGCTATTCATAGCTTTTCCAATATTCTTCTAAAGTAATATTTTTTGAAGTAATATATTTAGCAACTTCTGTGCCCACATATCTTATATGCCAAGGTTCATATTTGTATCCTGTTATTTGTTCTTTTTCTTTAGGATATCTTATAATGAAACCATATTTCCAACAATTTTCTTTTAGCCATTTTCCTTCTTTTGTAGTACCAAAACTTTCAATTAGTCCAAATCCTGCACTTTTACTTGAAACATCCATTGTAAGTCCTGTTTGATGTTCACTTTCACCTGGATGAGCACTTACCCTATTAGCTTCCTTTTCACCTGAACGTCTAGCATTATTTCTAAAAATATCAGTTTGCTTTTTATACGATCTATATCCTGAAACAGCAAAGAGCTCAATATTATCATCTTTAGCAGCCTCAAATAATTGTTCTAAAGCAAATGCGGCTTCTTTTCTAAGCTGTTTTTTAGGAACATTTCCACTAAACGAAAAAGAAACATTAGGTACAACTAAATCTTTTGGTATATAATTAGATGGTAAACTATGTTGCTTGTTAACTAGTGCAACTATACTTTCAGGATTAGTCATATCTTCTTTTTTTCTTAAAGGTTTATCTTTTTCTTGTTTCTTCTTATTAATATTATTTCCATCTGATTTTTTATTGTCTTTTGAAACTTTCTTTTTATTTGAGGAACTAGATTTACTTAAATTATTATTTGAACTAGATGCTTTACTATCGTCTTTTTTGATGAAAGTATTAGATATTACGATGCCTAAAATAATAAATACTGAGACTGCAATTATTCTTCTAATCATCATCTTTCTTCTTCTTCTAAAAATTTTCTTCTTGCTCATTACTTTATATTTTTTCATTGAAAACATCTCCTAATAATTCTGAATATATTATAAATGTATGATAAAGGTTAAACCCGTTTAATAGCTCGTCCAATATTTTAAAATATATAAATATAAATCTTTATAAGATTCATATCAAAAGAACATTCATTTATAAATTTTATTATATAAAGGATTAAAATTCAATTCTAGTTAGCTAAGGTTAGTAGAGCTTTAAAAATTTTAAGTTAGTTATTTAAGCATATTCTTTGAATAATAGAGTTTATGTGCTAGATTCTATTATTTAATATATATTATTTTGATATATGTGGAAGAAGTTTTATGATACTGAATAAAAATTTATCTTAATTGTTATATCAATTTTTTTATAGTTTTTGAACTCAGTATAAGTAATTTTAGATATATAATAGCTTGTTGAATAACTAAACATAGAAATAATAAAACATTAGGATAAAGTAAAACTATTTATAATGTTATTACGAATATAAAGATGGAATGATTGAAAAGCTACTTATGGATTTATTAAGAATATATAGATAAGTGATAAAATGGTGAAATATGGATAGAGAAAAACGACTGATAAAAAAAATTAAATTAAAGTCAAGTCAAGCTGCAGCAAATGAACTTATTTCTAAATATTATAAGGAAATATATGCATATGTGTATAAACAAACAATTGATAAAGAATTATCTATGGATTTGACTCAAGAAATCTTTATAAGCATGTTAAAGTCAATAAATAGCTATGATGAAAATAAGGCATCTTTTAGGACATGGCTATATAAAATATCAACCTATCGAGTTGTCGACTACTATCGTTCAAAGTATTACAAATATAGTAGTAATATAGTATCAATTGACGATTATGACATATACGATAATGAGGATATAGAAATTACAATGGAATATAAGCAAGATATCGAAAAAATTATTAATATAGTAAATCGATTAGATGCTTCAACACAACAAATATTTAGACTAAAGTTTTTTGCAGAATATACTTTTTTAGAAATATCAAATATACTGCAGATATCTGAATCTACAGTTAAGACAAAATATTATTCAATGCTTAAGAAGATTAGAAAAAATTTTGAGGAGGAACAAAATGAGCAAAGATAAGTTTTCTATAGATATGCCTGATGAAACTATAATAGAAGCTCAAATAGATACTATTGTGAAAAAGGGTCTTAATCCAAAGAATTCATTTTATTCAGATTTAAAGAGTATGTATAAGCAAATAGGATTCAAATATTTATTTCATGACATGTTAGAGATTACTTTTACTGTTCTGATAATATTTTCTATGTTGCTTGTTCCAGTTATTATAAGCAGTGAAATACATGACAAAGTAAATAGCCGATATATATATGCTTTTATATTTACAGTTTCTCCTATTATGTATTTAGTTATATCATTATTATCATTTGTTAATACAAAGCAAAAGGGAACTTATGAAATAGAAATGACATGTAAGTATAATATATATCAATTAGCGACTTTACGAATGCTTGTATTCAGCGTTTTGTGCATTTTATTTAATAGCATATTTGTATATACCATTAATGTTATATACGAACAAATAGACTTTTTAAGAGCATTTATAGTTTCATCCACATCATTGTTTCTATTTTCTACAATTTTTCTATATATGATAATTATTACTCGTTCAAAACTAATAAAGTACATTGTAATAACATCGTGGATAGTACTAAATTCATTATTAGTAGTATTTAATATAGATTTTTATATTTATCTACTTATAAAAATACCTATATATGTTCATTTGGTTGTAACGGCCATTTGTATATATGTTTATATAAATAAACTTAAAAAGCTTATTACTTTTAGAAGTGTACAAGGAGTGATTTAGAATGTTAACAGTAAATAATGTTAGTAAGAATTATGGAAATTTTTGTGCTCTCAAAAATATTGATCTTGAATTTACGAATGGGGTATATGGTCTTTTGGCACCAAATGGAGCTGGAAAGACTACCCTTATTAAAATGCTTACTACACTACTTTTTCCAAGTGAAGGTGAGATACTTTATAATGGAACAGATATTATTAAAATGGATCAAGAGTATAGGGATATATTAGGTTATTTGCCACAAGAGTTCGGATATTATAAAAACTATAGTCCAAAACAATATCTTCTTTATTTATCAGCATTAAAAGGGATAGATAATAGGATTGCTAGGAATAGAGTGGACGAGCTTTTAAAGCTAGTAGCTCTTGAAAATGTAGGAAATAAAAAAATGAAAAAGTTTTCTGGAGGAATGATTCAGCGTGTAGGAATAGCTCAAGCAATGCTTAATGATCCTAAAGTTCTTATATTAGATGAACCTACTGCTGGACTAGATCCAAAGGAAAGAGTGCGATTTAGAAATTTACTTACAGAGCTATCTAGAGAAAGAATAGTTATTCTTTCTACTCATATAGTATCTGATGTTGAATCAATAGCTAATGAAATTATTATGATAAAAGACAGTGAAATTCTTTATAAAGATAGTATAGAAAACATATGTAAAATACTTGATGAAATTGTTTATGAAACAGAAATAGAATTTGATGATACTTCAGTATTTAGAAAACAGTATCTTTCATTATCAGAAAAACAAGAGGAAGGAAAAATGAGAATAAGATTTATATGTGAGGAGGAACCACATAGCTCTTGGAAAGCTGTTAAACCAAGTCTAGAGGATGTATTTCTTTATGTCTATAATGATGAAATCTTAGAAAAGGAGTAAGTACTTGTGAATATAAGAAAATATGAATTTAAGAAAGCTATGACTTCACCAGTGATAATAGGGCTAATGTTGGTATTTATATTTTTTAATGTTTTTATTATATTTGAAAATAGATATTTTAGTGATGAACTAAAAGTTTTAAACAAAGTTGTAGATAAGTTCGGCTATAAAATAAATAATGAAATGACAACTAATTTAAAGAAATACTACACAGATGGACTAAATAAGATGAATCAAATCACCAATCAGAAAGTATCAAAGACATACGAAAATGTATCATCTTTTTTTGAAGAAGGTATGACAGAATCTCAGTATGGTCATAAAGAGGATATTTATAGCCAAGAAGATATGAGATTTATACAGGAACTAAATATTGTTGAGTCTTATTATTATATGATTAATGACATTGATAATAGTTATGCACAGATTGATTTAATGAAAAAGGCTGAAGATGAAATAGAAAAGTATAACCTTAGTGGTGAAGCCGCTAATACAGTAAGAAATGAATATAAAAAATTTACAAAAAGATTTGATGAATTAGTTAAAAATGAAGAGCATAAGAATCTATTTTTTATGGGACCTATATATAGAATGCATTCACTACTGTTTAAAACTTTATTTAAAAGTTTTATCTTTGAGATAATAATATTAGGAGTAATTATTACTTCATATTTAACAAACTATGAGTTTGATAATAATACACACCTTCTAACATACTCAACAAAAAGAGGGAGAAGTCTAATCAAGGACAAGCTGTATATGTCTATGTTTGTAAATATAATAGTAGCTACGATTATTATAGTCACTGGACTAATGGCATATTTTATTATGTTTGATTATTCAGGGCTTTGGAATGTTCCTATAAGTAGCTATTTTAATATTGAATTTAAATTTCCATATATGTCATGGTGGAATATGTCATTTATTCAATATTTATTTTGCGGTATAGGTCTTATCTATATCTGTACCTTAATTTTTACTGGTATTACTTTTGTTATATCAAAGTTTATAAAGAATAGCTATATTGCGTTTTTTATATTCTTTATAGTATTTGGTACGTTATTATCTATACCGAGTATGCTTGCAACTGATAGTAATACTATTTTTATGGGTTCATTTACGCCATTTATTCTTATTATAAATTCTTCACAGTGGTTTATGGAAAGTGGAGCTTTTAGTACTTTTAAATACTATGAGGCTATTACGGTAGGAACATGGTCAGTATCACTTATAATTTTAAGTAGTTTATGTATCAAAAGATTTAAAAAACAAGATATATATTAGGGAGGGATCTGATTGAGGATAGTTTTAAATGAAATGAAGAAAATATTTAGCTTGAAAATGATATCTTTACTTATAATTATCAGCTTAATAATATACTATTTATTTATTAGTTTTTACATTCAATATTTTCCTAATGGTAGGCCTGAATTAGATATTTACAATGTATCGGTAGAAATGATTGAGAATTATGGGGAATACATGGATGAAGATGAATTTAAAGATTTTAAAGTTAAGTATAATGAAAAAGTGAAAGAAGCAGACAAATATATTAAATCAAATGAAAGATTTAAAAAGGCAGGTATAACAACATATAAAGAATTTGAATACACAGATACAATGAATGATAAAACTTCAACAAAACTTCAAGAATTACATGACTATATCCTATTTGAACAAAAAGTAGATTTATTTTGGGAGATACCTGAAAGAGAAGATATAATAAAATCCTACGAAGAAAAAGAAGAAAATATGTTAAAAAAATATGAACCGATGGATGAAAAGCAAGAAATAAGAGTTAAAGAGTTATTAAAAAAAGGTAGTGATGAATCGATTTTACCAAGCTTAGTATTTGGAAACTATAATAACTTAATAAAAAATGTATGTATGCTTATATTAATTAGTATAATGTTTATAATATCTTTAATATATATAAAGGATAGAAAAAATAAAGTAAATTATCTTCAATATACATCTAAAATAGGAAGAAAGATATTTAAAAATAAGATAATAGCAGGATTATTGTCTTCTTTTATAATAACAACATTACAACTTATAGTTTTCTTTGTTGTGTATTCATTTAATAACGTGTCAATGTTTTTTAACTCTGATATAAATTCAGTCTTTAATAGCAATATCTCATGGTATGATATTACATTTATACAATATATAATTATTACAATAGTAGCAGTATATATATTGTCATTCATTTTTGCTTTAATGTCTATGTTCGTTTCAAGTATAGCTAATAATTATATAGCTTTAGTAGGAATACAGTTACCAATAGCTTTGGTTACTTTTAAGTTATTTTTAAGACGACTTATAGTTTTAATAGTAGATATTGAAGTTTCACAAATATTATTACCATTATGTTATGTGGCTTTAATTTTTACTTTTGTGACAATAATGATAATAAGATGGAGAAGAGAAAAAACGTTAGACGTTGTTAATTAATAAAAAACTTAATATATGCTTTTATAATTATAAATAGACACTATAAATATTAATGATCATTAATATTTATAGTGTTTTTGCTATATTTAAATGTACTTGATAAATATAATTAAAAATTATATGAAAAATAAAAAAGGGGAAGCGAAACTTTATTAAATTTGATAACGTAATTTACAGAGTATAAGTGTGTAATATTATTATGTATTTAAGACTACTCTAGTACATGCCATGAATAATAAAGTTTTATTGTACTAAACTTCATTATTTGATATTATTTACTATGTTAAAGGTTAGAATAATTATGAGACTATAGAGTCTCAACTGTGAATTTATAGCTGGAGATGTTATGAAAAAAGTCGAAGAATTAAAAGAAAAGCCAGATATTATAATATTAGACCCACCAAGAGATGGTATACATCCAAAAGCTATTCATAAAATAATAGACTTTAACCCAGAACAGTTTATATATGTATCATGTAAACCAACGTCTTTAGCTAGGGATTTACCTATATTTGTAGAGAGAGGGTATAAAGTGGAGAAGGTTAAGTGTGTGGATATGTTTCCTATGACTCCCCATGTTGAGTGCGTGACATTGATGTCAAGGGTGGAGAAATAGGACTACTCAAAACACTGATAAATAAAGGGTTTTCTAGGTTGAAAGATTTTCTGCCTAATGTCTGGCAGTGCCTTTTAATCTTGAAAATCCTTATTTTTGTTTATGAGGAAATAGGTCAACTGTGAAAAATGTGTGTAGGGTTGAGTTGACAAGTTAGATAAATTCATAGGGTTGTGTAGACAGGATAGATGTAAGTTTTTTAATATTTAGGCTGTTAATCTCCTGTATATTATTATAAGAAATAGATATGTACTACCTTATAAGAAACAAATTATAGGATGCAGTAAGTTACTTATGGAAATCAAGCCTTGTAATAAGTACATTTCATTGTTATAATATGTAATTAAGATAAGAGAGTGAGGAGAAGAGATGCCTGATAATGTTGTTGAAGCATTACGAGAAGCTTCTATAAATAAATTGTTTTCAGCTAATGTATTTGATAATAGCTTTTCAACATGGACTCCAGTTATAAATAGCCTTATACCAGCTAGAACATCAAGGCAAGTATTAGATTTGGGCGATCATTTATCTGATATTTTTAGGACTACTAGGACTGGTGGTAGGGGGCAAGGAGAAGTATCTGGTGGTGGAGCGGCATGGGAATCGCTAGTCTGTTGGTATTTGAACTTGTGTTTGATAGGGCGAAGAACTGTAGTAATTAAGCACAATCGAGAATTGATTCCACAACCTGTAAGCGATGCAATAACAGTAAATTATCATAATTTTGTTTCCAATACTGAATCAGACTTGATTGCAATTACATTTCCTGACAGACCAGAATATTCAATAAATAAAGATACTATCAATATATTTGATGAGAATGGTGCATCCGTGTCTTTACGGATAGGAAGAAACAATCGCTATAACTTATTAGCTGTTTTAAATGCTCTGTGTCATAGGGACTTTACCGATCTTGAGATACATATAATCCAATGTAAAACAAATTGGAATGATAATGCACAGATTCCAATGCTTTGGGATATGATATATTCTGCAACTAATTTCCGTACAAATGTTACCGTTGGAAGAAACGGATATGCTATAGCTGATGTTGCTAGATTTACATATTCATTTGTAACCGTACCAACTAGTAGAATGAGTGGTATAAATGCGAATTCAACGTGTGTCAAGAGAGTAACGAATATGACTGGAGGCAATTATTGGGGCAGACCAACAGTGAATAACGTTGCAAATTCAATAAAAGAAATGTTACAACGTAATCTTTCTACTGGTCACAGCCGAAACCATTTAACTACGTTAAATGGTGAACTTCCAAATCTTAATACAGATTATTCTTATTTTAGATTATAAAAAGAGGGTGGTACAAAGACTACCCTCTTTTTATTTAATTATTTAATGTTTTTTAATATCTCCAATGCTATTGCGTGTGCCATAAGTGGTGGCACTGCGTTTCCCACTTGAGTATACTGTGGGGTTTCAAGTTTTCTGCGATCTCCTCCAGTAGTACGCTTACCTTGAAAAACAAAGCTGTCGTCAAAGGACTGTAAACGTGCCATTTCACGGACCGTTAAAGAACGATTAGCACCATAATGTGTAAAATCGTCCCCGATTGTAAGAATTGTAGTACTTGGTTTATCTGGATCTAAACAGGAGTAGTTGCGTTTATTAGTTCCAGTTAACAGTTTGTTGTGGGGCTCTTTTTCCTTGGCTAAAGAAAAACTACCATATTTTCGGATGAGAGCATATCGTTTTTGTACGTCTGAATTATGTCTGGATGTTTCGTGGTTAGCCAACTGTATGGTTTCTAATTCTGAGTTAGAGATTTCTTCTGCAGAATTTGCCGAAGTATAAACTGGCGCAGGAACCGGAAACCGCTTAGGATTAAGACGACCTTGTCGGCTCCATTCAGCATATGATTTCATCTCAGCATAACGACCAGTTCCTTTTGCATCTTTATTTCCCAGAATTGTTCTTTTAGTACTCCCTGCTTTTGTTTTACAGAATTTTTTATAAAATATATCATCGTATTCTGTTGCTTTGCAACCAATACCAATATAATTTAGATCGCCGATAGCTTCTTCAACAGTTACTTTTTCATTTTCTGTAACTGTTGCAGGTATTGAGGAAATAACTGGTTGGTCATTGCGACAACCTATGAAAACAACACGTTGTCTATTTTGTGGCACACCGTAATCAGAAGCATTCAACACAATTGGCTCATTAATACGATAAAGTTGAATCTGCTCAACTAAATCATTGAGCTCATTTATGTATGATGCATCTGCCTTTGAACTAGCAAGTTTGGAAATCCTATAAACAGTAGCAATAGTATCCTCACATAATATTTCTACTGCGAGCCTTGTATCTTCAAGCACCTTCAAGGTATTGTTATCAGATGCACGAGTTGAAAGTGAGTCAATAGCATCGTTGAAAATTCTGGTTATTTCTTCAAGTTCGAGATAATCAGTCATGGTATCAAATCTTTCTTTGTAGATGCTACGATTGAGGTGGCACTCGTTTATGCATACCTTTAGTTTGCGGGAGATGGCTTCTAATCCACGATGTGATTTTATCAAATTAAGTGCCTGTCTCACAACGTTCCTATCATCTTCGCTAATTACTTTGTTATTTCGGAATGCACTAACAAATCTGTCAGCAATTTTATCAATAAAAACGCTTAAGGGCTTATTCTCTATATTATTCTTCTCCGCAAGAATGGACTGTAGTAAAAAATCTTGCTCGGATTCGGAAAAATAATCGACACTAATTTTTTTAAGTATAGAAAGATAATCAGCCCTTCTACTATTTATAGCTTCTTGGTGTTGCAATATTATACTTAATTTTTCAAGAGCATATTGCAGTTCAATGGAGCTATCTTCATTGAGGCTTTTTTCAAGTTCTGATTCTGAAACAAAACCATATAGAGTTTGTAAATGATCATAGTCAACAATGTTCCTAATTTCACTTAAAATACGGTCTTTTATCTTTCCCTTGTCCTTTGTTAGGATTCCAGCCACATTTTCCATTACAAAATACTTGGGCTTGATTACTTCAATTACTCGCAGGTAATAAGCGAATAAATCATCTTTTTTATCGTTTTTCCGACGTTCACCTGCTAAGCTAAAGGACTGACAAGGAGGTCCACCTACTAATACATCAACTCTAACATCCCCATATTTCTTTTCAATAGTGGCGCAGAGTGTTTCTATATAGTCAGGATCAGTTATATCTTTTGTTAAAAATTCTGTGGAAAGCCCAAGTTGTTTATTATAACGTATTCTATGAGTTACTTCGCAAGTTGGGTTTATATCACTTGCTAATAAAAAATCGTAGTATTGGCCATTATATTCAGCCTGCAAAAAGCCTTCGCTAAAGCCCCCTGCACCGGCAAATAAATCTATAAAGGTTGGCAAACAACCACACCTCCTTATTCGTTTTAAGTTTTATGATATGTTG
Source organism: Gottschalkia purinilytica (assembly GCF_001190785.1). Classification (NCBI taxonomy): domain Bacteria; kingdom Bacillati; phylum Bacillota; class Tissierellia; order Tissierellales; family Gottschalkiaceae; genus Gottschalkia; species Gottschalkia purinilytica. Next base: position 41,560 of record NZ_LGSS01000007.1, read on the forward strand.
TATCTAAGGTAACAGCAGTAATTATAGCATGGTAGAGGCTAAAAGTCCAGGCGTTTATTCAATTTTTTTCGACTTCTTAATCCACTACTTACGGCTTAACCGTTCCATCCTTTATGTGAAAGCTGATGTTTCTTTCTCTACAGAATTTAATTACAATTTCAGCTTGTTCATTATAAAACTCTTTGTGCTTCTTAAAAGCAGTAATTTCTTTACTATAGTTTGTTCTACCAAATATTATTTTATCGGTAAAACTTATTGCTTCAAGAATATCATCTAGATTTTGTTCTATTATATTTGGAGTAGGATACGGCTCAATGCTTACCCATGTTTTAAATCCAGCATCGTGTAATGCTCGTAATGAAGATAATCGTTGCTTGTAAGGAGCCGCACCAGGCTCTATTCTTTTCCTATAATCCTCGTTAAGTGAAACCAGCGTTATACCATATTCGTTGTCTTTGGAATATTCCTTAAGTTCAATTGGTAATAAACCTTTAGTAAGGATAGAACACTTAATGCCAGCATCATTGAGTTTTCGTATAACCGCAAGACTCAATGCTTTTATTTCATCATATCCGTACATAAAGGGATCTGTAGTAAAACAAAGATGTAGAGTTGTTATTTTATCCTTGAATTTGGGTATTTCCATATCAAGTAATTCTAAGGTGTTTTCTACAATTGCTGGTTTTATCCAGTCTTCATAAGTTTTGATTTTACCGAATCGCTTTTTCATCATATAGGCATAACAAGGATATTTACATCCATGAGAGCAACCTTGAATATGATTAATTGTATAATCGCCATACTCTACATTTGTTTTATAAATTAACGATTTTCTTTGTATGAAATTATTGACCTTTTTCATTGTAGCCACCTTATTTTTATTGTTTTCCCTTTTCCTTCATCCATAAAGGAGGAGGGTTTACCCCTTTTTGTTGTTGCAGGATTGCGAACAACCTCAATACGGTTTTCCTTTTCTAATCTTTTAATTATTCCTTTCACTATGCTTGTTGAGCAAATAGCACCATGTTTGATAAAAAACGCAGCAAGAGCCTCGTATAGAGATATATAGTTTTTATATTGTGAAAAATGCTCTATAGTCTTTTTTTCAATATCTTCATCATCAACAATTTGGTTCTCACAATTTTCTTCCCACAAGGTAAGCTGACCACAGGTTTGAATTTCTTGCAACGCCTGCCAGCGATTGCATATATTATCAACCATAAGCAGACAGCCATCTCTATGGTTTGTTGCGTGAATCATCCGATATTTAGGTCGTTGACCTTTTCTAATTCTTAAAGGCATATTTAAGACATAAGAATAACTTAGTTTTAACCTATTGCAATATTGTTCAGCAAATAGAGATTCTGCTTCATAACCATCAATATTATTCTTTTTATAATCTTGGATAATGGGTTGCCAATAATCCCCGCCTGCAATATCGTCAAGTTCTGCAATAGACTTTTCTGAGGCATCCATTTTAGTGGAATCATACTCTATAAGATCATCAAAAACAGAAACATCTTTATATGTAGTGCCAAAGGCATGACAAGCTTCTCTCACAAAGCCAAAGGAGTTCATATTTATTAATAGTTCTATGGAATTAAAGCGACCCATAGCAAAATTGTCGAAAAGAGAACACTGCAGTGCCTTTATCCCATATGGGTCGATATATAAAAAAACATTACAACCGTTTTTGTCTGACAGCAAATCTACAATCGTGTCTTCATATTTTCCTGAAATTATATTAACATCTGGATAATCTTTTAGGTTTTCATGTAAGTCATCAGCATAGTTTAGGTCAATAAAATTAGTGCTTATTTGTACCGAGTTCATTCGGGTGTTTTTCATGCAATCTTTTATTATATCAAGTGCAATTATTGGTGAACCCGGTTTACCATCTTCAAATTTTCCTTTACCAGCAAAACAATCCACGTAAACAAGTGGCTTATATGTATGAAGAATTTTTGATACATAAGGTTTAAAATAACAACCTAGAAGTTCATCTTTAACCTCAGACCAAGGTTTTTTTTCTTTAAAAAAATCATCATTCTTTTTTGCCATGCTTTTCCACCCCTCATGAAAACATTTTATATCCAGTGTTAATTGATATCTCTTTGTTAGGACAAATTCCTGTTAGTCATCGTCGTTCACAATTTCCATAATATCTGAAATGTCGCAATTAAGAGCCTTACATACTTTTAATAAGATTTCAGTATTAACATTTTCGTTTTTACCCAGTTTAGCCATCGAGGCTGTACTGATACCAGCTGCTTCTCTCAAATCCTTCTTTTTCATGTCTCTATCAATAAGAAGCTTCCATAGTTTTTTATAACTTATGGACATATTGTCACCTCGCCTTAGTTATTAAATAAAGTCTATCATAAAGTTTGTAAAGGTACAATTAAAATTTACGAATGTAAAATAAATATTGAGATACCGATAACATGTGCTATAATTTACCTATAGGATAATGTTCTAAACAAAGGAAATTTCTTAATAAATTCATATGGGGTCAGGAGGGAGTGTTTTGGCAAGCAATCGTTCATTTAAAGACTATGTGGCAGATAGATTCTATAATGAAGTATTTGCTGCTATACAAAGTTACACCACGGACAACTACGATGATTTGGACTTAAGGCTATATAGGGTTCGAAATATTGGAGGCATAGAATTATCAGATATAGAGGTAAAGTTTGTATCTGTTAATGACTTGCCAGATATGAAAATAGAATTTGATATTGTTGTGGAAGCCGAATTAGAAGTCCGTGAGTCGGACTATCATTATGATGAATCGGAAAACTGTAGACAGTGGTTTATGCTGAAATGCACAGGTGATTTAGATTGCAATTTAGATGACTTTACAATCTCTAGTGTAACTGAGTATACCAGTAAAAATAAACAGCCAAAACCTATGTCGGACTCTCTTGTTCCTATCATCTATAAGGAGCAACTGGAATCTGTCGCTACAGACTTTCTTCGCAGACACTACCCAGAAGCACTAAAAACCCCAATGGCAATTGAACCACAAGTACTAGCAGAAAAAATGGGTCTTACAGTGGAAATGAGAGAAATTACAAAGGATTTCTCTGTTTTTGGACAGCTATACTTTCATGATTGTGATGCAGTATTCTATGATGAAGACAGTGATGAGATGGTACAGACCCATGTAGATGCCAGAACTATCATAGTTGATCCAAAAGCGTTCTTCCTACGTAATCTAGGATCGGTAAACAATACCATTGTCCATGAGTGTGTTCATTGGGATCAGCATAGAAAAGCATTTGAATTGGAGCGGCTCTATAACAACAGCCTAACACGAATTAAGTGTCAGGTAGTTGGTGGCATAAAGGACAATAGCAGAGATGCAACTGATTGGATGGAATGGCAGGCAAATGCTCTCACTCCAAAGATACAAATGCCTCTTGCAATGTTTAAAACCCAAGCGTTTAAGTATATTAAGCAATTTCGTACGGAGTTAGGAACATCTGAACTTATAGATGTAATGGAGCCAGTTATTGACGCTTTGGCTACGTTTTTCTGTGTTTCTCGAACCGCAGCAAAAATCCGAATGATTGATGCTGGGTATGAGGAAGCAATTGGAACTTTTACTTACATAGATGGTCGTTACGTCAAACCTCATAGGTTTAAGAAGGGTGCACTTGAAAAAAACCAGACATTTTCCATTGGTGCGGAAGATGCGGCAATTCAGGGACTTACCAACCCTACATTAAGTGCTCTTGTAAGGGATGGTAGTTACCAATATGTTGATGCACATTTTGTTTTAAACCATCCCAAGTATGTAACTCAGGATATATTTGGGGAGACCGTACTAACTGACTATGCACGTAACCATATGGATGAGTGCTGCTTGATATTTGATTTATCAATAAAGTCGGGATGTAAGGAACGATATCATAGTGAATGTTTCTTAAATAGGGATGAAACTTCAGATATCGCCTTTGATATAGTATATGGAAGAGGATATCAGCATGCTTCGCCAGAAAAAAAGGCAGAAATGCTGGCAGCAAAACTTATGGAAGAGAATCGTATATATGGTGAACTGCCAACTAACTATCATACTAGTCTGAAAATAGTGCGTGAGTGGAAAGATGTAACATTTAAAGAATTAGCGGAGAGAACGATGGTTAACGAACGCACTATAAGGCGAATCGTTAATGGTGAAGAACAAGGGTCATTAAATTCAATCATTTTAATTTGCCTTGGATTACATCTCCCACCTAGAATCAGCTATCATATAATTAACAACTCTCCTTTTCGGTTGAATTTTCATAATAACAATAGTCATATCTGGTATGATTTTGCTCTAACATACCTTTACCCCCAAACGATGGACGAAATACGAGCTTTCTTACTAAAGCAAGGTGCAGATCCATTATAAAATTTCAAAATATTTTTGAAAAATCGGACACGGGATGTCCGTTTTTTTAGGTGTTAGGCACATGAGCCATACATGAATCCTTTTAGGGGTTTGCGTATGGCTTTTTTTATTGCTGTTTTTAGGTATTTATGTGGAGAAAAGCATCATTTTGAGTCTGAAATTACCGGGCATGAGGTGTCCGCCAAGGCTGTCCATTTCTACCTTACAATAATATTAGACGAAGGAAAGGTCCTTCGTAAGTAGCTAGATTAAGACCGTCCCTCGTCTACAAAAAAATATCGAATGCCTGATTTGCAATAAGGGCAGAGGATACATATTGTTTCGCTCCAATCCGTAAGGATTGTTGCGGTGCAATAGAAGTACCTTACCTTATTGCGCTCATTTTCAGGATAAAAAGGTCTGTGTACTTCTGGTACAGGCCTATTTTTGTATCCTTTGCCGCCAATGCAATCCGGCGGAAAGGGTGCAAAATGAAAATTAGAATTCAGCACGAAAACAAATCTATCTACCTAGAGGTACCAGACGAGGACTTCACCTTAATGATTGAGGCGGATTATGGGGACAGGCTATCTTCTGCAGAGGACAAAGAAACTGTGACCCGGCGCTCTCCACAGGAGATAATGGACGAACGTTTCAACAAGCCGGAATACAATAACTGGCACAAGTTTGACAGGCATAGAGGTATGCCAAAGAAACCATTCCGCAAGGATGACCAAGAGGTTGATGAAACCGACCATATGGACTACTTTCCTGACTACTCAGATGAAACGGCTCGAGAGAAAAAAGAAGAGTATGAGCATATCTGTGAAATTATTCGCAAGGCTCTCAAGGAAAAACAAGCAGAGCTACTGATAGCCATAGTCTTGGATGGTGTTTCGGTAACGGAGTATGCAGAACGTGAGGGAGTAAGTGTAAGTGCCATTTCCCACCGTTTAGATACAGCTAAAAAGAATTTCAAAAAAATCTATCCCAAATCCTCAACTTTCCCCTCTTGCCATGGCTAATAGTTAGAGGGCAGCACATAAACGCTCTCGGAAAGAGGTGAATACATGAAGCACAACTTGAAAATCAGTGTTTCAAAAAAACCACAGACTGGCGGGATTGTTTCCTGTCGAAACGTCACCATAAGGGAGCGTTTCCTTCGTTTCTTACTTGGTGATAAGCAGAAACTGACCATCCTTGTTCCGGGTGAAACCGTACAGGAACTCGCCATCAGTGAGATTAAGGAAGGAGGAATAAGCCATGAGCAAGATCAAGCTACTCCTTGATGTGGTTTCCGATATGCGCTCTTTGGCAGACAGCATACAAGCGGTTGCGGATGTAATGGCGGGCAATGAACCTGTCGAAACAAAAGAACCAACTACAACTGTAAAAGAGCCTGAACCAAATAAAAAGGAAATCACTCTAGAGGAAGTCAGAGCAAAACTCGCTGAAAAGAGTCAAGCCGGTCTTACTGCCCAAGTAAGAGAAATTATCCAAAAATACGGTGGCTCTAAATTAAGCGAAGTTGACCCGAAACATTATGCAGATATGTTAAAAGATGCGGAGGTACTTGGGAATGAGTGATCATGCAGTTCTTTCCGCATCAGGAGCACATAGGTGGCTGAATTGCCTTCCGTCTGCACGATTGGAACTGGAGTTTGTAAATAACGAATCCAGTGCAGCCGCTGAAGGCACCGCTGCTCATGCTCTCTGCGAACATAAACTTAAAAAAGCACTTCATATGAGAAGTAAGCGTCCAGTCTCAATTTATAACTCCGATGAGATGGAAGAACACAGTGATGCCTATGTGGAATTTGTAATGGAACAGCTTGAGCTGGCAAAGCAGAGCTGCACAGACCCTTTAATACTAATCGAACAGCGTCTTGATTTTTCCTGCTATGTTCCACAGGGATTTGGAACCGGTGACTGCATCATTATTGCCGATAGGAAACTTCACATTATCGATTTCAAGTATGGCATGGGAGTATTGGTGGATGCGGTGGACAATCCACAGATGAAACTGTATGCACTGGGTACTTTAGAAATTTACGATAGTTTGTACGACATTGAGGAAGTTTCCATGACCATTTTCCAGCCACGCAGAGAGAATGTCAGCACTTGGACAATCCGGGTAGAGGATTTAAAAGCTTGGGCTGAAAAAGAACTAAAACCAAAGGCTAAAAAAGCTTATGACGGTGAAGGTGAATATCTTCCGGGTGAGTGGTGTACTTTCTGCCGAGCGGCAGTTAAATGCCGTGCTAGGGCTGAGGAAAAACTGAAATTGGCACAATCGGAGTTTAAACTACCTCCACTACTTATGGACTCTGAAATCGAGGAAGTTCTATCTAAACTGTCCGACCTTACGAAGTGGGCAAATGAAATCATTGCTTATGCCACCGATGCAGCTGTTAATCACGGTAAAGAGTGGCATGGTTTTAAGGTTGTTGAGGGCAGATCTGTCCGCAAATACAAGGATGAAGATGCTGTGGCTGAAGTAGCCAAAGCAAACGGTTATAAAGATATCTTTCGTCAGAGTCTCATCACTCTTACGGAAATGGAAAGGCTGATGGGCAAATCAAAATTTGAGAAGATACTCGGTGATCTTATATACAAGCCACCGGGAAAGCCGACTCTGGTCCCGTTATCGGATAAGCGTCCGGCTATGAACGTATCAAACGCAAAAAACGAATTTAACGAAATAACGGAGGAATGTGAATATGAATAATAAAAACAGAACGAAGGTTATTACTGGTGTAAACACACGTCTCAGCTACTTTCATGGCTGGGAACCGGTATCCATCAATGGTGGAGCAGAAAAGTATAGTGTATCGGTATTAATTCCTAAAACAGATAAGGAAACCATAAATGCCATCAATGCAGCAGTTGATGCAGCTATTGAAGAGGGCATTGCAAAGTTTGGCGGTAAAAAACCAAATAAGGCTGCTATCAAGCTGCCACTTCGAGATGGTGATGTAGAACGAGATGATGAGGCTTATAAAGGACATTATTTCGTAAATGCCAACAGTACTACTCCGCCTCAGATTGTAGATAAAGCAGTCAAGCCCATTCTGGATCGCAACGAGGTATACAGTGGTTGCTATGCAAGAGTGTCACTTAATTTCTATGCTTTCAATTCTAACGGGAACAAGGGTGTGGCCTGCGGACTTGGTAACATCCAGAAGATTAGAGACGGAGAGCCTTTAGGCAGCAGAACCACAGCGGCTGATGATTTCACCACAATTGAAGATGATGATTTCCTAGCATAACAGCTAAAGTATGAATACAAACGGGGTGGTGGAAGTTGTTCTTCTGTCACCTCGTTTGCATTGGAAAGGGTGTAATACATGAATTCTATTTCAATTGATATTGAAACATTTAGTAGTGCCAATCTTCAAAAATGTGGAGTCTACCGTTATGCCGAGAGTGATGATTTTGAAATTCTATTGTTTGGTTATTCGGTTGATGGCGGTGCAGTTCAGGTGGTCGATCTTGCCTCCGGAGAGAAAATCCCTAATGAAATAATCAATGCTCTTATGGATAATTCCGTTACCAAATGGACCTTTAATGCTATGTTTGAGCGTGTTTGCCTATCAAAATGGCTTAACATTACTGATTATCTTGACCCTACATCCTGGAAATGTTCAATGGTATGGTCGGCTTATATGGGACTTCCGCTTTCTCTTGAAGGTGTCGGTGCAGTCTTAGGATTGGAAAAGCAAAAATTGACGGAAGGCAAAGACCTCATTAAATATTTCTGTACACCTTGCTCCCCTACTAAATCAAACGGAGGACGAGTTCGTAATCTGCCAAAACACGATATTGATAAATGGGAGCGATTTAAAGCATATAACCTCCGTGATGTGGAAGCCGAGATGTCAATACAGCAGAGACTATCTAAATTCCCGCTTCCAGAGAATATATGGTCAGAATATCATCTTGACCAGAAAATAAATGACCGTGGTATCTCTATAGACATGGCTTTTGTAAAACAAGCCGTCAAGATGGATGAAAAGTCGCGGGAAAAGCTAATGGCTTTAATGCAAGATATAACTAATTTGGAGAATCCAAACTCTGTACAACAAATGAAAGAATGGCTTGCTGATAATGGATTGGAAACAGATAGCCTTGGTAAAAAAGCGGTTGCTGAGATGTTAAAGAAAGCACCTGAACCACTAGACACCGTTTTGGAACTTCGTCTGCAGCTTGCGAAATCATCAGTAAAAAAATATACGGCAATGGAGAATGCGGTATGCAATGATGGCCGTGCTAGAGGAATGTTTCAGTTTTATGGAGCCAACAGAACAGGCAGATTTTCGGGTAGGCTGATTCAACTGCAAAATCTCCCTCAAAACCATATGCCCGATTTGGAACAGGCTCGTGCTTTAGTTCGTAGCGGAAACTTTGATGCTCTTACCTTACTTTATGATTCTATCCCGGAGGTACTATCGGAACTTATCCGTACTGCTTTTGTACCGCAGGAGGGTATGAAGTTTATAGTTGCAGATTTCTCTGCGATTGAAGCTCGCGTTATTGCCTGGCTTGCGGGAGAAAAATGGAGAATAGATGTATTCCAAAATGGCGGTGACATTTACTGTGCAAGTGCATCTAAGATGTTTAACGTACCTGTAGAGAAAAACGGTGTTAATGGACATCTTCGTCAGAAGGGAAAAATTGCTGAATTAGCCCTAGGTTACGGTGGATCTGTTGGAGCACTAAAATCAATGGGTGCTTTGGAGATGGGAATTGAAGAAGAGGAACTTCAACCTCTTGTAACGGCTTGGAGACAATCCAATCCCAATATTACAAAACTATGGTGGGATGTTGACCGCGCTGTAAAAACCTGCGTTAAGCAGAAAACTCCTACAGAAACACACGGCATTAAATTTATATATCAAAGTGGAATGTTCTTTATTGTCCTTCCTTCCGGCAGGCGGCTTTCCTATGTGAAACCTCGTATGGGAGAGAATGTATTTGGTGGCGAGTCAGTCACTTATGAAGGGGTCGGAGGGATGAAAAAGTGGGAAAGAATCGAAAGTTATGGACCAAAATTTGTAGAGAATATTGTCCAGGCAATCAGTCGTGACATTTTGTGTCATGCCATGCAGACGTTAAAGAATTGTTCCATTGTGGCTCATGTACACGATGAAATTATAATCGAAGCGGATATGAGTATGTCACTTTCTACTATTTGTGAACAAATGACTAGAACACCAACATGGGCAAATGGCCTGTTACTTAGTGCTGATGGCTATGAGTGTCAGTTTTATCAAAAAGATTAAATATATTTTTTCAAAATCCTCAACATTTATTAGCTCCTGTGGCTATTAGGTAGAGGGGTTTCCTCTCTGACTATATTACAGGAGGTAATTCGTATGGACGAATTAGTAAGAATCAACTATGAAAAAGACCGCCCCACAGTGCTTGGCCGTGATTTGCATGCAGTTTTGGAAGTGAAAACACCCTATGATAAATGGTTTCCAAGAATGTGTGAGTATGGATTTGTGGAGGGTACGGACTTTTCGACATTTCTGTCGGAAAGTACAGGTGGAAGACCAGCTGTGGACCATCAAATAACAATTGATATGGCAAAAGAGCTATGCATGATACAGCGTACTCCAAAAGGAAAACAATGCCGCGGGTACTTTCTTGAAATTGAAAGACGATGGAACTCTCCAGAAGCAATCATGGCAAGGGCATTACAGTTTGCCAATCAGCAACTAAATCAAGTAAGGAATCAAAATAAATTACTTGAAGGTACGATTGCTGTTCAGAATCAGCAGATTGCGGAAATGAAACCGAAAGTCTCCTATTATGATGTAGTTCTAAATTGCAAAGACCTCATTTCTACATCAGCAATTGCCAAAGATTACGGCAAGTCAGCTATTTGGATGAACCGCTATCTTAATAAAAAGGGCATCCAATTTAAACAAGGTGGTATCTGGCTTTTATATCAGAAGTATGCAGAAAAAGGCTATACCAGCACCAAGACACATAGCTACATTGGTAGTAACGGTGAACTGCATACAAAAGTCCATACATATTGGACTCAAAAAGGCAGACTCTTCATTTACGAACTGTTGAAGGCAGATGGTATTTTGCCGCAGATAGAAATGGAGGGTGTGTAATGGGAATCGATAAATTCAATCATGAAGGATACCATGACCCAACTCCCCATGAGGCACTGACCAACATAATAAGAAAGAAAAAGGCAGAGAAAAAATCTGCCTTTAAGCCGCTTGTATATATTTGTTCTCCCTATTCCGGTGATGTAGAAGGAAACGTTAAAAAGGCTCGCAACTTTTGTAGATTTGCCTTGGAGAATAATTGCATCCCAATTGCTCCCCACCTTATGTTTCCGCAGTTTATGGATGATGAAGATCCAAAGGAACGGGAACTCGCCATATTTATGGACATCGTGCTTATGGGTAAATGCTCCGAAGTTTGGGTGCTAGGCAATACCATTTCAAGCGGTATGGCAAGGGAGATTGAAGTAGCCAAGAAACGCAGACAAACGGTCAGATATTTTAGCCCGGAGCATGAGGAGGTCGAAAGCTTATGAAAATCGCTGTGGGCAACAGCCGGATGGACAAGAAATGGAAAAACAAAGATATCTCGTGGGAGGATTTTTGTGCCCGTGTAAAGACAACACAACGTACTACGGAAACAGTAGAAGAATATCGGAAATTAAAAAGAGGCCAACAAGATGATATCAAAGATGTGGGTGGTTTTGTCGGAGGGCATTTAAAAGGGGGAAGGCGAAAGAAGGGCAATGTTTTATGCCGTTCTTTGCTTACCCTTGATATGGATTACGGTAGGCCAGACATCTGGGAACAAATCAGTATGCTTTTTGATTTCAAATGCTGTGTTTATTCCACCCATAAGCATACACCAGAAAATCCAAGACTTAGGCTAATCGTTCCTCTCGCTCGTGAAATCAGCGAAGAAGAATACGCAGCCGTTGGACGTATGGTGGCAAAAGAAATCGGCATTGACCTTTTTGATGATACGACTTATGAAGCCCATCGCCTTATGTATTGGCCATCCACTTCATCTAATGGTGAATTTGTCTATGAAGAGCAGGATGGAGAACTGCTTGACCCCGATGTTTATCTTTCAAAATATCAAAACTGGCGGGATACATCAACTTGGCCGGTATCAAGCAGGCAGTCTGAAGTTATAAATCGCAGTCTTAAAGAACAAGCAGATCCGCTTTTAAAGGAAGGTGTGGTAGGAACATTCTGTCGTGCCTATCCCGTTCGAGAAGCAATTGAGAAATTCTTAGGTGCAGTTTATGCCCCATCTGCTATGGAAGGACGATACGATTATATTCCAGCTGATAGTAGTGCTGGTGTGATTATCTATGATGATAAATTCGCATACAGCCACCATGCTACAGACCCAGCAAGTGGATTACTCCTCAATGCTTTTGATCTCGTTCGTATTCATAAATTCGGTTCTTTAGATGATAAAGCTTCTACCACTACAGCTCCTGGTAAGATGCCATCTTTTGTGGCAATGTGCGAGTTTGCTATAAAAGATGAAAGAGTAAAAGCTGAGTTTTCTAAGGAAAGACAGGCACAGGCTGAAGAGGAGTTTAGTGATGAGGATTGGCAGACAGCTTTGGAATTGGATAAGCAAGGCCGAATAAAAGACACGCTAGACAACATCGTTTTAATTATTCGGCATGATAAGGAATTACAGCATATAGCTTTTAATTGCCACCGTGATGGTATTGATGCCAAAGGAGGTCTGCCTTGGGAACAGATCAAGGTGGGTTGGAATGATTCAGATAATGCACTTCTTAAAGTGTATTTAAGCAGCAAATATGGAGTCTATTCACCTACCAAGACCAAGGATGCTGTGTTAGCGGTAGCGGCTGAACGAGCCTACCATCCTGTAAAGGAGTATCTGGACTCCCTGCCAAAATGGGATGGAATTAGTCGAGTAGATAATCTATTAATTGATTATTTCGGTGCAACAGATAATTCCTATACAAAAGCAGTCATCCGCAAAACGATGGTTGCAGCGGTAGCCCGCATTTATAGACCAGGCACAAAGTTTGATAGTGTCCTTATCTTAAACGGTCCTCAAGGTATCGGTAAGTCAACCTTCTTTGCAAAACTCGCTGGAGATTGGTTTTCAGACAGCTTGACCATTACGGACATGAAAGATAAATCTGGGGCTGAGAAACTTCAGGGATATTGGTTATTGGAACTGGGTGAGCTTGCTGGTATGCGTAAGACGGATGTGGAAATTGTGAAGTCTTTTATTTCGAGGGCAGATGATAAGTACCGGGCAAGTTATGGAGTCAATGTGGAAAGCCATCCCCGTCAATGTGTGATTGTAGGTTCTACAAATGCAGAAAGCGGGTTTCTTCGAGATATAACTGGCAATCGAAGATTCTGGCCAGTCCGTATTAGTGGTAATGGTAAAAAGAAAGCTTGGCAGATGACCAAAGAGGAAGTACAGCAGATTTGGGCAGAGACACTAGTGCTTTATGAGAAGGGAGAAAAACTCTACCTTGAAGGTGATGATGCATCCATGGCAACTAGTGAGCAGGCAGATGCCATGGAAACAGATGAACGAGAAGGATTGGTTCGTACCTATCTGGATACTCTTTTGCCGGATGATTGGGACACTATGTCTTTATACGAGCGTAGAAATTTCCTCGGCGGTAGCGAATTTGGCGGCGGCACCCGTGTTGGAACAGTAAAAAGAACCCTTGTCTGCAATATGGAGATTTGGTGTGAATGTTTTGGAAAAGATGCATCCTCAATGAGAACATCTGATTCTTATGCCATCGGTGCCATTATGAGAAAGATCAGTGGGTGGAACAAGTACACCGGGAACAAGAACGGAACAATCAATTTCCCTATCTATGGAAAGCAACGAGCTTATTCCCGAACCGAGGAACAAAGCTAGTTGTACCTTACCTTGTTCTCATACTGGTTCTTTCCCCAAAGCTAGTAATCAAAAGGAAAATCTACGGTTCGGAACAAGTGGAACAAGAAGTATCCTATTTATTTATTAATAGTAAAAAAGAAGAAAGTGTAGCCTGTGCATACACGCATACGCGCACGTATAGGAAAAATGGGTCAAAGTTGTTTTCTTGTTCCGAGCCTTTTTATATGGGAGGCATTTATGCTTGAAAAATATATCGAAAAGAAATTGGTGGCTGAGGTAAAAAAGATGGGTGGCATTGCAGCAAAGTTTGTTAGTCCGGGTTTGGATGGGATGCCAGACCGCCTAGTGCTTTTACCACTTGGAAAGATGGCATTTGTGGAATTAAAGGCTCCCAGAAAGAAACCTCGTCCACTACAGATTAGAAGAATAAAGCAATTACAAAAATTAGGCTTTACCTGTTATGTCATTGACGATGTTGAGCAGATTGGAGGGATACTCGATGAAATACAATCCTCATAAATATCAAACATATGCTACGAATTTCATACTTGAGCATCCCATAGCAGCGGTGTTTTTAGAGATGGGTCTTGGCAAAAGCGTAATCACTTTAACTGCTATATTTGATTTATGTCTTGATAGTTTTGAAATTGGAAAGGTTCTGGTCATTGCCCCTCTAAGGGTAGCAAGGGATACTTGGCCAACTGAGATAAACAAATGGGAGCATTTAAAAGGACTGGAGTATTCAGTGGCTATTGGAACAGAACAGGAGCGGTTAGCAGCTCTTAGGAAACCAGCAAGTGTCTATCTTATAAACAGAGAAAATGTTGACTGGTTAGTAAACAAAAGTGGCATTCCTTTTAATTATGACATGGTGGTAATCGATGAGCTATCATCCTTTAAGTCCTATGGAGCAAAAAGATTTAAGAGTTTACTAAAAGTCAGACCTAGGGCGAAACGCATCGTGGGTCTTACAGGTACTCCATCCAGTAACGGGTTAATGGATTTGTGGGCAGAGTTTCGTATTCTCGACATGGGTAAAAGACTCGGCAGATACATAACTCACTACCGCAATTCCTTCTTTACTCCAGATAAACGTAATCAGCAGATTGTATTTTCATATAAACCATTACCTGGGGCAGAAGATGCCATATATCGGCTCATTTCAGATATTACCATTTCAATGAAGTCGGTTGATTTTCTGAAAATGCCAGAGTGCGTGATCAATGAAGTGCCTGTGTATCTAAATGACAAAGAGCAATCCGTATATGATCGCTTTCGTGAAGAGATGGTTCTTGAATTTGCTGATGAAGAAATAGATGCCATGAATGCGGCCGTCCTTTCAGGGAAACTCCTGCAAATGGCAAACGGTGCGATCTATGATGATGATAAAAATACCCATATTATTCACAACCGCAAGCTAGATGCTCTTGAGGATTTAATTGAAGGTGCAAACGGCAAACCTGTGCTTATTGCCTATTGGTATAATCACGATTTAGAGCGTATTAAGAAAAAATTCAATGTCAGAGAAATTAAGACTTCCAAGGATATCAAGGATTGGAACAACGGCGATATTTCTGTAGCGGTTATCCATCCTGCATCAGCGGGACACGGCCTTAACTTACAAAGTGGTGGTTCAACGCTTATCTGGTTTGGACTTACATGGAGTCTTGAACTCTATCAGCAAACCAATGCGAGACTTTGGAGACAAGGACAAAATGAGACAGTGGTAATCCATCACATTGTTACAAAAGGAACGATTGATGAAGATGTGATGAGAGCCTTGAAACGAAAGGAAAAGACACAGTCCGATCTTATTAACGCTGTCAAAGCAAATCTGGGGAAAGCGAGGGGTGTTGTATGATGGATGCATTTGAAAAACTGGCAAATGCCATTATTCTACAGGCGGTCAAGGATTATCGTTTTGCTCTGAAAAGACTAGCAAAATACCCTCGCAATGATTCTGCTAGATATACGAAAGGTGAGATTGAGCGTTTCTTTCATTCCGGGTATTTCACTACCCTAACATCCCTCGATCCTGAGATGCTAATTAAAAAGCTACATGAGGAGGTGGTGCGATGACGGCAAAGGAATTCTTGAAACAAGCATATCGCTTAAATGAGTTGATTAATTCCGATCTAGAGGAGTTACAAAATCTAAGGGAACTCTCAAGGAGTGTTTCATCTCCTGTTCTTGAGGAAAAAGTCAGTAAAACAAAAAGTACTGATCCACCTTTTGAAAAATACGTGATTAGAATAGTAGATTTGGAGAAGCAGATACAACAAGAGGTGGAACGTTTAATAAAGCTTAAGTCAGATATTCGTGAAGCGATTAACCAGATGGAAAACGTGGATGAGAAGTTGCTTCTTCGCTACCGTTACATTAACTTTCTTAACTGGGAAGAAATCTGTGTCAACCTTAATGTTTCTATGAGAACTGTGCATAGACTTCACTCATCAGCCTTGCAGCATTTAAAGGTGCCTAAATAAAAGTTGGCACACTTTGGCACAGGTTGGCATACGATGACACTGTTTGTCCGTAGTGAAAGCTATATAATGGTAGTATGGAATAATAGCAAACAGAAGCCTTCACGGGAGCATTTCTCCTGCGAGGGCTTTTTCTATGGGCAAAAGGAGGTGTAGTATGCCAAGGAAACCTAAGCGACCATGCTCTTACCCTGGTTGTCCAGAGCTGACTGACAGACGTTTTTGTGAAGAACATGCTAAAAAGGAAGCTGCACGGTATGAAAAGTATGACCGTGACCCAGCAACTCGTAAGCGATATGGTCGTGCATGGAAGAGAATACGTGACCGCTACATTGCAACTCATCCTCTTTGCGAGGAGTGTAAACGGCAAGGAAAGCTGACCCCAGCAACCGAGGTACATCACATTCTTCCTCTTGCAAGAGGTGGAACACATGATAGAAGCAATCTGATGTCCCTTTGTACTTCTTGTCACTCTGCCATCACTGCAAAAGATGGAGACCGTTGGGGAACCCGGTAGGGGGAGTCAAATCTCCACAGCTTTTTAGATGTGCAACGGGCGTGGGGCAACGCGTGAAAATTCGCGGTTTCAAACAGGGTAATAGACCCATCGACGAAAAGAGGTGAGTGAATGGCCAAAGATGGAACAAATCGTGGCGGTGCCCGTATAGGCTCTGGTCAAAAAAAGAAACCACTTGCTGATAAAATTGCACAGGGTAATCCAGGTAAGAGAAAGCTAGAAATCATTGACTTCCAAAATACCGCTGATTTAAAGGGGCAGGAAATGCCAAAGCCAAGGGCCATGCTCTCAGCGGTGCAAAAGGACGGGAAAACCCTAGTAGCCAGCGAGATTTATGAAATTACTTGGAAATGGCTTGAGGAGCGAGGCTGTGCCCATTTGGTGCTCCCACAGCTTCTAGAACGATATGCCATGAGTGCGGCCAGATGGATACAGTGTGAGGAGGCGGTAACTGAGTTTGGCTTTCTTGCCAAGCATCCAACTACCGGCAATGCTATTCAAAGTCCTTATGTAGCTATGAGCCAGAACTTTATGAGCCAGACAAACAGATTGTGGATGGAGATTTATCAAATCGTTAAAGAGAATTGTGCTACAGAGTATTCTGGTTTAAACCCACAGGACGATGTGATGGAGCGACTGCTATCTGCCCGCAGAGGAAAATAAAGATGAGGAGATATATAATGAGTAAAAGATATTTAACAGCTGAAAGTGTATGTGCTGGACATCCTGATAAACTATGCGACATCATAGCAGATAGCATTTTAGAGGCATGTTTACGTAAAGACAAAGCATCACGTGTCGCTTGTGAGGTAATGGCAACCAAAGGGAAAATTATCGTGGCGGGCGAAATCTCCTGCAGCGAGAAAATAGACATCCGATACATTGTTAGGAATGTCCTTAAAGAGATTGGATACAACCCTCTTAAATTCTTGATTTATGTATTTGTACACAAACAAAGTGTAGATATTGCAACTGGCGTGGATACTGCACTGGAAGTAAGAAATGGAATAAATGAACAGTATGGTTCGATAGGTGCTGGAGACCAAGGAACTGTGTATGGCTATGCT
This sequence comes from Gottschalkia purinilytica, assembly GCF_001190785.1. Lineage (NCBI taxonomy): Bacteria > Bacillati > Bacillota > Tissierellia > Tissierellales > Gottschalkiaceae > Gottschalkia > Gottschalkia purinilytica. The sequence continues at coordinate 58,912 of NZ_LGSS01000007.1, forward strand.
ACAAAGGAAACAGGAGAAATGCTTCCCCTACCCCTTGTACTATCTCACAGGATTGTAAAGAGACTGGATGATTGCCGAAAAGGGAAACTGATAAAAGGTATCCATCCAGATGGTAAAGCGCAGGTGACGGTGGAATATGAAGGGGACACTCCAGTGCGAATAAAGACTATTGTGATATCGGTACAGCATGATAAGAATAAAACACAGGAAGAACTTAAGACAGATATCCTTAACAATGTCCTATGGCAGTGCTTTGAGGATTTCCCATTTGATGATGAAACAGAAATTCTCATTAACCCCTCTGGTAGATTTGTCGAAGGTGGTCCCGCTGCCGATACAGGCTTAACTGGTAGAAAAGTTATGGTTGATACCTATGGAGGACTTGCATCCCATGGAGGTGGCGCACTTAGTGGTAAAGACCCCACCAAGGTTGACCGAAGCGGTGCCTATATGGCTCGGTACATTGCAAAGCATATCGTCTGGTGTGGTTATGCAAAGAGATGTGAAGTTAGTATATCCTATGCCATTGGTAAGGCAAATCCTGTAGCCTTTTCTGTAAATACCCTTGGCACAGGTATTGTTTCTGACGAAATATTAACTCTTGCTGCACAGGAGATTTTCAATTTAAGACCTGCGGCAATCATAGAGAAGTTGCGTCTAAGGAATGTGATTTACTCTGATACAGCTGTTTATGGTCACTTTAATAGTTGTCTATTCCCGTGGGAGGATGTAAATAAGTACAGTGAATTTAGAAAGGCGGTGGAAAAGTATGTTGATAGAGAAGATAAAAACTAAACAACTCATCCCCGCTGAATATAACCCAAGGAAGGATTTAAAACCGGGTGATCCGGAATATGAGAAACTTAAACGCTCCCTTGAGGAGTTTGGATATGTAGAACCCGTAATATGGAATAAGACCACAGGCAGAGTCATCGGAGGTCATCAGCGTTTGAAAATCCTGCTGAGTATGGGCATGGATGAGATAGAATGCGTAGTTGTTGAAATGGATGAGCAAAAGGAGAAGGCGCTGAACATTGCACTAAATAAAATAAGTGGTGATTGGGATAAAGACAAATTAGCACTTCTCATCACGGACTTAAATGCTTCAGACTTTGATGTGTCTTTGACAGGTTTTGACCCAGGAGAGTTGGACGATCTTTTCAAGGATTCCCTTAAGGATAATATAAAAGAAGATGATTTCGATGTAGACAGCGAGCTGAAAAAGCCCGCTGTTTCGCATTTAGGGGATATTTGGCTACTTGGACAGCATCGATTAGTCTGCGGAGACAGTACAAAGAAAGACACCTTTAATGTCTTGATGGATGGGAAAACTGCTAATTTGGTAGTTACGGACCCTCCATATAATGTTAACTATGAAGGCACTGCTGGAAAAATCAAAAATGACAATATGGCTAACGAAGCGTTCTACGATTTCCTGCTGGCAGCATTTCAGAACACCGAAGTAGCGATGGCAAAGGACGCTTCTATTTATGTATTCCATGCGGATACGGAAGGACTCAATTTTAGAAGAGCATTCTCCGATGCAGGATTTTATCTTTCCGGTACTTGTATATGGAAAAAGCAGTCCCTTGTTCTCGGTCGCTCTCCTTATCAGTGGCAGCATGAGCCTATTCTCTTTGGGTGGAAAAAGAAAGGTAAGCATAACTGGTATTCCGATAGAAAGCAGACTACCATCTGGGAATTTGAGAAACCGAAGAAAAACAGTGATCATCCTACGATGAAGCCAGTTGCACTTGTGGCCTACCCTATTTTGAATTCAAGCCTTTCTAATTGTATCGTGCTTGATCCTTTTGGAGGTTCAGGAAGTACACTGATTGCTTGTGAGCAGACAGATAGAATCTGTTACACCATTGAACTGGATGAAAAGTACTGTGATGTTATTGTGAAAAGGTATATTGAGCAAGTTGGAAACTCAGACGGTGTGTTTCTTTTAAGAGATGGTTCGAAAGTCAGATATTGTGACCTGCCGGAGGTGAATGCAGATGAGTAAATTGACACTCGGTTCCCTTTTTGATGGGAGCGGAGGTTTTCCTCTAGGCGGTCTGCTCTGTGGCATTGAGCCTTTATGGGCATCTGAAATTGAGCCCTTTCCTATAAGAGTTACGACCAAACGCATCCCTCAGATGAAGCACTATGGGGATATAAACAAATTAAATGGTGCGGAGCTTCCACCTGTAGATATCATAACATTTGGCTCTCCCTGCACAGATATGAGTGTGGCGGGTAAAAGAGCTGGTCTGGACGGAGAACAATCCGTCCTTTTTTATGAAGCAATAAGAATTATCAAGGAAATGAGGTGTAAGACCAATGGACAATATCCAAGGTATGCAGTCTGGGAAAATGTCCCCGGAGCATTCTCGTCAAATAAAGGAGAGGACTTTAGGGCAGTCCTCGAAGCGGTCATCGGTGTCAAAGAGCCGAACACCTCGGTGCCTTTACCTGAAAAAGGACGATGGCCATACGCTGACATCTATATGGGAGACGGATGGAGTGTGGCTTACCGAACTATCGATGCGCAATATTTCGGAGTACCCCAACGTCGTCGTAGAATCTACCTTGTCGCAGATTTTGCAGGCAGATGTGCCGCAGAAATACTATTTGAGTCCGAAGGCATGCCAAGGAATTTTGCGCCGAGCGGCAGCCCGTGGCAAAGAACTGCCGGAAATGCTAAAAACTGTACTAGAAAGACAGGCAATAGCATAACCTGCCTAAATGATCAAGGCGGAAGAGTGATGTCTGTTTCTAAAGATATTACTGCAACACGTCGAGCAGAGGAACACGGGCATCAGCCTTGCGTAATGCAGTCAAGCTGTTTTTGTACCGAACACAGTGCCAAGAGTAGAAGTGTCGGTTATGAGGAGGAACGCTCCACTACCCTTAGAGCGGGTGGTGTTCCAGGTACAGTCATGTCTTTTGAACCAGGTGCAGTTTCACGCATTGGCGGGCACACGGATGAAAATATAAGTGGAGCACTTCGTGCAAGCATGGGAGATAATCAAACAGCTGTTGTAATAGAAAACCACCCAACTGATAGCCGTGTGAAACTCTCAGAGGATAATAAAGTACAGACGCTTACTTCTCGTATGGGGACTGGTGGCGGGAATGTACCTCTTGTTATGAACACTCCTAAAACGTTAAAAATTCGTTCCGGGTGTGAAGGTGGCGGTAAAGGTGCGTTAATTCAGGATGATAAGTCTGCTACCCTTGGATGCAACAATGACCAGACTGTTTTTGTGCCTACTGCATTTGGTATCTGTTCTGATAAGAGCAACTCTATGCAGTCAAGCAATCCTCACAGCGGTATATATAAAGCAGATACTTCCCGAACCATCGATGCTAATGGTGGAAATCCGGGATGTAATCAAGGCGGTATTGCAGTAGTTGCTCTTCAAGGCTCGATGATTGGAAGGCAGGATAAAAATGGTCCCCAAGGAAGCGGTATAGATGAGGATGTTTCTTTTACACTTAATACCGCTGATCGTCATGCTGTTGCCTATGCCATGACTACTGGAGCCTATGCACAGGTTGAAGAAGATAAAGCGCCAACGTTATTGTCGAGAGATTATAAGGATGCCCCTGTTGTGACTCAGCCATCTTACGGTATTGATAGGGCAGCTTTTAACCAAGGAAAGAACGCGCTATATAAACCTGCTATAAATGAAGAGCAGCAACCTACGCTCACGGCAAAGGGACCTGGGGCAGTGGCACACCCAGCTTCATTTTATCCTCAGATGAAAGCCGAAAGTCAATGCTACAGACAAGACGGTACATCAAATACGATTATTAATGGTACCAATCCAGGTTATCAAAATGGATTGGTTGAACCGGACTATATCGTTCGAAGGCTTACACCAACGGAATGTGCAAGATTGCAAGGTTTTCCTGATGATTGGTGTGATGACCTCGGTACGGAAAACCCTACAGAGGATGAAATTTTATTCTGGACAGAGGTTTGGGAAACTCACCGCAAAATCATGGGTAAGAGCAGCAAGCCAAAAACAAGAATGCAGATTATAAAATGGCTTAACAACCCTCATTCTGATTCAGCTGAGTATAAAATGTGGGGTAATGGTGTAGCACTTCCATGCGTCTGTTTTGTGCTGACTGGCATTGTGTTATCTGCTGAAAATCCGCCGATTAATGGAACAGTCTTTTCTACAGAAAGATGCTCTAAATGACTTGATATTAACAGCCTTTAGAGTGATATATGTATGTACCGAAAATAGAAAGGCGGTATAAAAAATGCAGATAAACTATAATGTCACAGGAGCAAAAAGAAAAGAGTTAGTCAACGCAATCAGCCAAAAACTGAATGCTCCTGCAAGATATCTTGGAGCACCTACATTTGCATATGAGGTGGAAGACTACAACATTGACAAAAACGGGGTAGTCAGAGGACCAGATAATTCTGAACTGGTTAATGATCTATTAGGCTTTTATGACTTCAATGCGGTTACAGCAGAATATGACACACCACTTCCAGAAGCAGAGCCTGTTCTTGAAAATATTCAAGTTCCCAATGAAGCGGCTCTTGGGGATAGGGTAAGTCCAAATAGTGATTACGAAGAACCTCCCGTATATAGCGAATCAGATGAAACCGAAGAAACTGTTAATTTAATTATCCATATGCCGAGGGAGGGTTTTAGCGAAACTGCACTTGATAACCTAAAAGGATTGGTAGAAAGCAAAGAAACCCTTATAAAGAAAGCACTTGATACTGACTCTATTCCCATTATCATAAATGAGGAATTTATAACCTTCCCTTGGTTCCAGAGTGAGTGCTCCGCAGAGGAGGTGAAGGCTTATACCCACTTTGTAACAGCACTTTGTGAAATGGCAAAGAAGCAGACCCGCGTCAACTCGACCGAGAAATCAGTGGAGAATGAAAAGTACGCTTTCCGTTGTTTCCTTCTAAGACTTGGATTTATCGGGCCAGAATACAAAACAGAACGAAAAATTCTCCTCTCCAAACTGTCGGGTAGCTCTGCCTTCAAAAGCGGAAGTGCCAAGCATCAGGAGGTGAGTGAATAATGAATATCATTCACCCAGAAATGCTAAAGCAACTTAGAAGTTATTACACTCCAGGAACTCGTGTCATGCTACTTAAGATGAATGACCCTTATACCAAGCTTCAGCCAGGAGATAAAGGTACGGTTACTAGTGTTGATGATTTGGGAACTATCCACGTCAGTTGGGATTCAGGCAGTTCCCTTGGAGTGGTTTTTGGAGAGGATTTATGCAAGAAAATCGAAGAATAAAAACACACATTTTAAGCCCAATATGGCAGTAAATATGTAGATTTATGTTGCAGAATTGTCTTGCTATATAAGCCTTTTAGAGTGATATATGTACATGCCGAAAGGACAAACACACTTTAAAAGGAGCGAGACACGATGTTAAGTGCAAAATTCGGGATTGAGATTGAATTTACAGGGATTACAAGGGAAAGGGCAGCTAGAGTCGCTGCAGAATATTTGCAAGGCATTTACAGTGAAGGCGGGACTTACTACGACACCAAGAAGGTAAAAACTTCAGATGGTCGAGTGTGGAAGTTTATGTACGATGGGAGCATCAACTGCCAAAGAAAAGAAGGTAGAAGAAAAGTAGCTGCAGGTAGAGATTATAGCGTTGAGCTGGTTAGTCCAATCCTAACCTACCGGGAGGACATTGAAACTTTGCAGGAGCTAGTAAGAAAGCTTCGCAAATCTGGAGCCTTTACAAATACATCTTGCGGAATTCACATTCATCTAGACGGTGCTGAACATACCCCACGAAGCATTCGAAACTTTGTAAATATCATTGCAAGCAAAAACGACTTATTTTATAAAGCACTTCAGATTGCACCGCAGAGAATGAATTACTGCAAAAAGATGGACAGCATTTTGGTTGAGAAGATAAACCGTAAAAAGCCTAGAACCATGAGACAAATTGAGGACATTTGGTACGAGGGCTACAGCGAGAGTAGAAACACTCATTACCACAACAGCCGCTACCATTTCCTCAACCTTCACAGCTTTTTTACCGGAAACCATACAGTTGAACTTAGAGGGTTCAATAGCGAACTTCATGCAGGAAAGATAAGAAGCTACATTGTTCTAGCACTTGCCATCAACCACCAAGCCTTAACACAAAAGTGTGCATCAGCAAAGAAACCGCAGGTGGAAAACGAGAAATTTGCCATGAGAACCTATCTAAACCGGATTGGTTTCATTGGGGATGAATTTGCAAACTGCAGAGAACATTTGACAGCAGCACTTTCGGGTTCAGCTGCATGGCGGTTTCGGGCGGCCTGAGCTGCCCCTAACCCACAAAGCTAAGAAGGAGGATTACAATGAAGAATAAATTATATCTTGCCTATGGCTCCAACCTTAATCTAAAGCAAATGGCCGACAGATGCCCCACAGCGAAGGTGGTAGGAGCAAGTCAAATCAATGACCACCGCCTATTATTTCGAGGGGCACACGCGGGCGCTGTGGCGACAATCGAGCCTTTTGAGGGTGGCAACGTACCAGTTTTAGTTTGGGAGATTACACCGACCGATGAAGCGGCACTTGACCGTTACGAGGGATGGCCGTTCCTTTATCGAAAGGAAACAATAAAAGTGAAGTTGGGAAGCAAAACCGTCAAGGCGATGGTCTACATCATGAATGATGGTAGACCGCTTGGACAGCCGAGTTGTTATTATTACAGTACAATTTTAGAAGGCTATAAGAGTGTGGGCTTCGATGTGGAAATCCTGCGCAAAGCGACAACCGATTCAATAGAATCGGAGGAGGTAGCCAATGAATGAGATAATTAAGCAACAAATCCTTTCCATCCGAGAAAGTGGAGTCACAAATATGTTTGATGTGGACCGAGTACAGTATGAGGCAAATGAACGAGGGTTTTATGAATTGGTAGTCTATTTAATAGACCATAAAGCAGAATATGCCCATTTCATACTGACGGGTGAAGTGGATAAAAAGAAATAACTAAATCTAAATAGGATAGAGAAAAGGGCTTCATCTATAGGATTGAGGCTCTTTTCTTATGTCCTTTTCCATAAAAGGGGCGGTGTTTATGCGGAAACTGAAGAAATATAAGCCGACCGCCTTTATAGCTGAAGGGTCATATTACGATAAGGACGCTGCTGATTACGCTGTGGCTTTTATCGAAGCACTCTCCCATACGAAAGGTTCATGGGCAGGCAAGCCTTTTGAACTTATCGACTGGCAGGAACAAATTGTCCGTGATTTATTCGGTATCTTAAAACCTAATGGATACCGGCAGTTTAACACGGCTTATATAGAAATACCTAAAAAGATGGGAAAAAGCGAGCTTGCAGCAGCAATCGCACTTCTCCTCACTTGTGGAGATGGTGAAGAACGAGCAGAGGTATACGGTTGTGCCGCAGATCGCCAGCAGGCATCAATTGTATTTGAAGTAGCAGCCGATATGGTGCGGATGTGTCCAGCGCTGAATAAACGAGTGAAGTTGCTGGCTTCAACTAAACGACTGGTGTACCTGCCGACCAACAGCTTTTATCAGGTATTGTCGGCTGAAGCCTATTCAAAACACGGCTTCAATATACATGGTGTTGTTTTTGATGAACTTCATACTCAGCCAAATAGGAAACTATTTGATGTTATGACAAAAGGGTCTGGTGATGCGAGAACCCAACCGCTATATTTTCTTATCACCACTGCAGGGACGGATACCCAGAGTATCTGCTATGAAACACACCAAAAAGCGGTTGATATTATTGAGGGCAGAAAATACGATCCTACTTTTTATCCCGTAATCTACGGTGCCAAAGAAGAGGATGATTGGACTGATCCTAAAGTATGGAAGAAAGCAAATCCAAGCTTAGGAATTACAGTAAGTATCGATAAAGTTAGAGCCGCTTGTGAAAGTGCAAAGCAGAACCCTGCTGAGGAAAATAGCTTTCGACAGCTGCGTCTGAACCAGTGGGTTAAGCAATCTGTCCGTTGGATGCCAATGGCAAAGTGGGATGCCTGTGCGTTTCCAGTAAAACCAGAGAGCCTTGAAGGTAGAGTATGCTATGGAGGACTTGATTTATCCTCTACCACTGACATTACAGCCTTCGTGCTGGTGTTCCCACCGGAAGATGAAACAGATAAATATACCGTTCTCCCGTATTTTTGGATGCCGGAGGATAATATTGACCTCCGAGTTCGACGAGACCACGTGCAATACGACCTTTGGGAGAAGCAAGGCTATATTTTAACCACCGAGGGAAATGTAGTCCATTATGGATACATTGAAAAATTCATTGAAGAACTGGGGGAAAAGTACAACATTCGAGAGATTGCTTTTGACCGCTGGGGCGCTGTTCAGATGGTGCAAAATCTTGAAGGGTTAGGCTTTACTGTAGTTCCTTTCGGTCAAGGTTTTAAAGATATGTCACCACCTACAAAGGAACTTATGAAATTGACATTAGAAGAAAGAATAGCACACGGCGGGCATCCAGTACTACGGTGGATGATGGATAACATCTATATAAAAACAGATCCGGCTGGAAATATAAAACCGGACAAGGAAAAAAGTACAGAAAAAATAGATGGAGCAGTGGCAACTATTATGGCACTCGACCGCGCCATCCGCTGTGGACCAGGTAATAGTGGAGACTCGGTGTATGACGAGAGAGGTTTAATAATTCTATAAATTTCAATGATTGTTTGTGGTGTAATTCTTTCAATTTGGAGGTGAGGCCTATGAATTTATTAAAAGGACTGTTTCGTTCAAGGGACAAACCGCAAAACCGTGTGGGTAGCGCATTTTCCTTCCTGTTTGGCGGTACATCATCTGGCAAAACAGTAAATGAGCGTACTGCAATGCAAGCAACAGCGGTGTATGCCTGCGTAAGAATACTAGCTGAAGCGATTGCTGGACTGCCACTACATGTATATAGATATCGTTCTGATGGAGGTAAAGAAAAGATTCCTTTCCACCCTTTGTATTACCTTCTTCATGATGAACCAAATCCAGAGATGACTTCATTTGTGTTTCGAGAAACACTGATGAGTCATCTTTTACTTTGGGGCAATGCTTATGCACAGATAGTTCGAAATGGTCGTGGCCAGGCAATTGCGCTTTATCCCCTACTTCCTAACAAGATGGAAGTAAGTCGAGCATCAAATGGTGAACTGGTTTATACCTACTACCGGGATACAGACGAAAGTGGCCTGAATCCAAAAGGAGGCTATGTCACACTTCGCAAAGATGATGTACTTCACATACCAGGCTTAGGCTTTGATGGACTCATTGGCTATAGCCCCATTGCTATGGCAAAAAATGCAATCGGTATGTCACTTGCTACTGAAGAGTACGGTGCGGCATTCTTTGCTAATGGAGCCAATCCCGGCGGTGTGCTGGAGCACCCGGGAGTAATTAAAGACATACAGAGAGTGAAGGATAGCTGGAATAGTGCTTACCAAGGCACAGCTAAGGCACATAAAATCGCTGTATTGGAAGAGGGCATGAAGTTTCAAGCCATCGGTATACCTCCAGAACAGGCTCAGTTTTTAGAAACACGGAAATTTCAAATCAATGAGATTGCGAGGATTTTCCGTGTGCCTCCTCATATGGTGGGAGATCTTGAGAAATCTAGCTTCTCCAATATCGAGCAGCAGTCGTTGGAGTTTGTAAAATACACTCTCGATCCGTGGGTGGTGAGATGGGAGCAAAGTCTCCAGCAATCGCTTATTTTGCCTTCTGAGAAAACATCAGTATTCATCAAGTTCAACTTAGATGGTCTGCTTCGCGGCGATTATCAAAGCCGAATGAATGGCTATGCTATTGGGCGACAAAATGGCTGGATGTCAGCTAATGATATCCGTGAATTGGAGGACATGAACCGTATCCCAGCTGAGGAAGGTGGCGATTTATATCTGGTTAACGGAAATATGACGAAACTGGCTGACGCAGGAGCGTTTGCCAAAACCGAAGGAGGTCAGTAAATGAAGAAGTTCTGGAATTGGGTGCGAGATTCTGATGAAGGGCGCACTCTCTATTTAAATGGAGTGATATCCGAAGAAACGTGGTGGGGTGATGAGGTCACACCTAAGATGTTCAAAGATGAACTGCTAGCTGGCACAGGTGATATTACAGTGTGGATTAACTCTCCTGGCGGGGATGTGTTTGCAGCAGCTCAGATTTACAACATGCTTATGGACTATACCGGAAAGGTCACTGTAAAAATTGACGGGCTTGCGGCAAGTGCAGCTTCCGTTATTGCAATGGCGGGTGGAGATGTATATATGTCGCCGGTATCCATGATCATGATTCATAACCCTTCGACCATTGCCATCGGTGACAGCGAGGAAATGCTGCGAGCAAAGGCTCTATTAGATGAAGTTAAGGAAAGTATTATTAATGCCTATGAGTTAAAGACTGGTCTTTCCCGAACAAAGCTTTCTCATCTGATGGATGCAGAGTCATGGATGAATGCAAATAAAGCCATAGAACTTGGTTTTGCAGATAAGATCATGTTTATGGAAAGTGAAACACCGGATTTGACGGATAGCCTTATCTTTAGCAGGATGGCGGTTACTAACTCACTTATTAGCAAACTACCCAAAAAACAAAAACAAAAGACAGGTACACCTATAGAGTCGCTGGATAAGCGGCTTTCTTTAATTTCTCACTAATTTAAAGGAGGAAATAACAATGAGTAAAATTCTTGAATTGCGCGAGAAACGCGCTAAGGTTTGGGATGCGGCGAAGGCATTCCTTGATTCAAAACGTGGCGGTGATGGATTGTTATCCGCAGAGGACACACAAACCTATGAAAAGATGGAAACTGAAGTTGTTGCACTTGGTAAGGAAATAGAACGTTTGGAACGTCAGGCGGTTATTGACTTAGAACTTTCCAAAGCCACTAGTAGCCCTATTACAAACACACCATCCAAACATGCCGATGATAAGACAGGACGTGCGTCTGCAGAGTACAAGAAAGCATTCTGGAATGCTATGCGTACTCGTGCAGGTGAAGGCCTTGATGTAAACGTAAGAAATGCCCTTCAAATCGGTACAGACTCCGAGGGTGGTTATCTTGTGCCTGACGAGTTTGAACGTACCTTAGTAGAGGCTCTTGAGGAAGAGAACATTTTCCGTTCACTGGCCAATGTTATCAATACATCTTCTGGCGATAGGAAAATTCCTGTTGTAGCTACAAAAGGTACTGCTTCCTGGGTGGATGAAGAAGGCACTATCCCAGATAGCGATGATAGTTTCGGACAGGTTTCTATAGGAGCTTACAAACTCGCTACCATGATCAAAGTTTCCGAGGAACTTCTTAACGATTCTGTGTTCAATCTTGAAGCCTACATCTCTAAGGAGTTTGCAAGACGTATCGGTAACAAAGAGGAAGAAGCGTTCTTTACTGGTGATGGATCTGGAAAACCGACAGGTATACTTGCTTCTACAGGTGGTGCCCAAATTGGTGTGACTACTGCAGGTGCTACGGCAATTACTATGGACGAGGTACTTGATCTGTTCTATTCACTAAAGGCACCTTACCGTAATAAGGCTGTATTCGTTATGAACGACGCCACTGTAAAAGCAATCCGTAAACTAAAGGATGGTCAAGGACAGTACCTATGGCAACCTTCCTTACAGGCAGGTACACCGGATACTATCCTCAATCGACCATTGTATACTTCTGCATATATGCCAACTATTGCTGCAGCTGCAAAGAGTATCGCATTTGGTGATTTTAGTTATTACTGGGTAGCTGATCGTCAGGGTCGTGTATTTAAGAGACTTAATGAACTTTATGCTGTTACTGGCCAAGTAGGCTTTGTTGCTACTCAGCGTGTGGATGGAAAATTAATTCTACCTGAAGCCATAAAAGTACTTCAGCAGAAAGCTTAATGGAGGTGCGTTATGAGCTATAACACAAAGAATTATACCGAACAAGGCGGAGAGAAAACTGTTATAGGCGGAACACTTGAAATCAAGGAAGGAGCCTCGGTAACGGGGCTCTCCGCCGATCCGCTTCTCGTTGCCACAGAGGAGACTCTCGGTGGTGTAAAAGCCGCCGCTGCTGATGAGGGTGATACTGTCGAAATCAAAATTGGTGAAGATGGTAAGCTGTATGCTCCAACATATCCTACCGATGCTACGGAGTCAGTCTCTGGGCTGGTAAAAATGGCTGCTAATCAATCCGACAGCATAGCCGAGGATACAGCCACTCTTGTCACGGATTTTAATGCTCTGCTCGCTAAACTAAAAGCGGCTGGGTTAATGGCAGCAGACGAAGAATGACCGGAGGGAGGCGGACGGCATGACAACTGATAATCTTCTCCCTAAAGTAAAAGCAAATCTGATCCTGACGCATGATGCAGACGATGGACTTCTGCTGCATTACATCAAAGCCGCCGTCTCTTATGCGGAAAGTTATCAGCATGTTGCTGAGGGTTATTACACTGAAAACATCATGCCCCCAACAACTGAACAGGCAGTAATCATGCTGTCGAGTCATTTCTACGAAAGCAGAGATGGCTCGACGGCTGGTTTCTTCGCCGATAGCGTACAAGCGGGGCAGCAGGTTTGGAACACAGTGAACCTACTTCTTAGACTAGACCGGGATTGGAAGGTGTAGCCTATGAGTTATGGGAAAATGAATACCTTTATCGATATAGTTTCCGTTGAAAATGATAAGGATAGCGAGGGCTTTGGTACAATCAGTGACACTATTATTGCCTCGGTTCGTGCGTATAAGGAAGAACGACATGGTAATGAGAAATGGGCAAACAGGGCGGTATTTTCTGAAGCAACCGTTCTTTTTTGTTTTCGAAGGATCCCTAGTATCCATGTGACAACAAAAATGGTCATTGTAGATAGTGATGGGCGGTATGAAATTACCGGTGTAGAAGATGTAAAAGGCCGAGGAATGTATATTGAGGTTTTAGCAAAAAAGGTGGTGGCATCGAATGGCTAAAGTGGATGTAAGAATGCCTGAGGACTTTCTTCTTAAGGTATCTAAATTGGCTGAGCAAACTGATGTGATTATCCCAAAGGTACTAGAAGTTGGTGGCGAAGTTGTGCTTGCTAAAGTCAAAGATAATTTACGCTCTGTTGTTGGAAAGGGAACAAAATACCCGTCCAAATCCACTGGAGAACTTGTATCCTCCCTTGGTGTTACTTCAGCAAAACAAGACCGTAAAGGTAATTATAATGTCAAGGTTGGGTTTTCAGAACCCAGAAGCGATGGTGGTAGCAATGCAAAAATTGCTAATATCATTGAATATGGTAAACATGGGCAGCCTGCAAGGCCATTTCTAAAACCCGCAAAATCTAAATCAAGAAAGCAGTGTGTGGAGGCCATGACTGCCAAACTGGAGGAGGAGATTAACAGACTATGAGTATATTATTGGAGCTAAATAGAATTGTGGATGGTCTAGGTATTCTTGTGGAAACGGGTGTGTTCAAGGACAAAGCCCCTGATGAGTATGTTGTTATCACACCTCTTTCGGATACCTTTGATGTTCACTCAGACAATTGTCCACAGTATGAGATACAGGAAGCACGGCTTTCGTTATTTAGCAAAAAGAACTATCAAGTACGAAAGAATCAGCTTGTCCGTGCGTTCCTGGATGCAGACTTTACAGTGACGGATCGTCGTTATATTGGACATGAGGATGACACGGACTACCATCATTATGCCATTGATGTGGCAAAAGAATATAAATTACAGGAGGTTTGATTATGGCAACGATAGGACTTGACCGTCTCTATTATGCTCCCATTACAGAGGACGAAAACGGAGACGAAACCTACGGTACGCCCGTTATGCTGGCAAAGGCAATCTCCGCAGAGCTATCCATTGAACTTGCGGAAGCTACCCTTTACGCTGATGACGGAGCGGCAGAGATTATAAAAGAATTCAAAAACGGAACACTCTCCCTTGGTGTGGATGACATTGGACGTAAAGCTGCTGAGAGTCTCACAGGAGCAACTACAGATGATAATGGTGTACTTATTTCAGCTAGTGAGGATGGAGGAAGCCCTGTTGCTATCGGTTTTCGAGCGAAAAAGGCAAATGGACATTACCGCTACTTCTGGCTATACAGGGTAAAGTTTGGTGTTCCTTCAACCAACCTGGCTACAAAGGGAGATTCTATCACTTTTTCTACACCAACCATTGAGGGAACTGTATCGCGCAGAAATAAATTAGATGGAAATGGTAATCATCCGTGGAAAGCGGAGGTCAATGAAGATGATGAAGGAGTTTTACCAGCTACTATCAGTGGTTGGTATACGGAAGTCTATGAACCTGTTTTTGCTGTTTCTGGCGGAGGTGAATAAGGATGGATAACGATAGAAGTGCAACGATAAATATTGGTGGACAGGAACATGAGCTTATCCTCACGACCAAAGCTACAAAAGAAATCGCCCGTCGCTATGGTGGTTTGGAAAATCTGGGAGACAAATTGCTGAAATCTGAAAACTTTGAGATAGCTTTGGATGAGATAATATGGCTTATTACTCTCTTGGCAAACCAATCCATTCTCATTTACAACCTGAAAAATAAGGAAGCTCCAAAGGATGTGCTAACCGAGGATGAGGTGGAACTGCTCACATCCCCACTAGAACTTGCAACTTATAAAAGTGCCATTACAGAAGCTATGTTCAAAGGAACAAAGAGAAATATTGAAAGTGAAGATAACCAAAAAAACACCGAGGCCGAGTAAGCGATGATGAATTGTTTACTCGGCTTCTTTATTACGGAACAGTGCACCTGAACCGTACTGAGGAAGAAACATGGCTCACACCATTAGGGCTTCTCATGGACTTGTGGGATTGTCATCGCCAGTTCTTGGGGCTTGCTAACCGGAAGCGAGAACTCTTCATTGAGGATATTATTCCCGAAGGATTGAATTAGAAAGGAGGGCAATAACGTATGTCTGATAATTTTGGCTTAAAGATTGGCATTGAGGGAGAAAAAGAGTTTAAGAATGCCCTTCGTGATATCAATCAGTCCTTTAAGGTTCTAGGTAGTGAGATGAAACTCGTGTCCTCGGAATTTGATAGAAATGATAAAAGTGTTCAGGCTATAACCGCTCGAAATGAAGTTTTGAACAAAGCCATTGAAGCACAGAAGGATAAAATCTCTACACTGGAAGCCGCTCTAAAAAATGCTTCTGAGAGCTTTGGCGAGAACGATAGACGTACACAAAATTGGGCTATTCAGCTGAATAATGCAAAAGCCCAACTTAATGATATGGAACGAGAACTAGAAGAGACAGCTGATGAAGCAGATGATCTTGGAGAGGAACTTGAGGATACAGGTAATATTGCAGATGAGACTGGTAGCAAGTTTGAGAAGCTGGGCGGTGTCCTTAAAGGTATCGGTGTGGCGATGGGTACAGTTGCTGTTGCCGCAGGAGCTGCTGCGATTAAGCTTGGTAAAGAGGTAGTTGCTCAGTTCGGAGAGTTAGAACAGAACCTCGGTGGCTCTGAGGCGGTATTCGGTCAATATGCCGCATCAATTCAAAAAACTGGTGAAGAGGCTTACAAAAATCTCGGTGTTTCCCAAAGTGAGTATCTTGCTACGGCAAACAAAATGGGTGCATTGTTCCAAGGCTCTGGCATAGAACAGCGCAAAAGCCTTGAACTGACAGAAAAAGCTATGCAACGAGCAGCGGATATGGCATCTGTAATGGGTATTGATATGCAAGTGGCACTGGACTCAGTAGCAGGAGCAGCAAAGGGTAATTTCACCATGATGGATAACCTTGGTGTTGCTATGAATGCTACCAATATCGAGGCCTATGCACTGGCAAAAGGCCTAGATTTCACTTGGAATACAGCTACACAAGCAGAAAAGGCTGAAGTCGCAATGCAAATGTTCTTTGAAAACACAGAGCAATATGCAGGCAACTTTGCACGAGAATCTACAGAAACCGTCACAGGTTCGCTTGGCTTACTCCAAGCCGCACTCGGATCGTTTACAGCAGGACTTGGCAATGCTGATGCAGATATGACGAATTTGACACAGAATCTTGTAGATGCATTTCAATCGGTTGTTGCTAATATTGTCCCAGTTTTAGAAAATATCGTAACTGCATTACCTACGGCAACAGGTGCGATATTATCAGCTGTGGGAGACTTGCTTCCTATGCTTCTGAGGACTGTTACGGAATTGTTTTCTCAAGTACTGGAGGTAATTCTGAGTCTTTTGCCAGAACTCATTCCAGCTACTGTTGAAGCTGTAATGACGATTGTTGGGGCATTGATTGATAATCTACCACTCCTAATTAATGCTGCAGTGGAACTGGTCACTGCACTTGTAGAAGGCATCGGGTTGGCTTTACCAAAACTCATACCAGCAACAGTTCTTGCTGTAACACAGATTGTACAAGGATTAACTGACAACTTGCCAATGATACTGGAGGCAGCCTTTCAGCTTATTATGGGGCTAGCCCAAGGTCTAGTTGACGCTATTCCGCAGTTAATTGCCGCATTACCCGCCATCATTACCGCTTTAGTTGACTTTATTATTGGTTCCATTCCGCAGATTATCGATGCAGGTATACAGCTTTTGGTTTCACTAGTTGAAGCATTGCCGGAAATCATTGCAGCAATAGTTGCTGCAATCCCACAGATAATTGATGGTTTAGTTAAGGCGATACTTAGCTCAATCCCCCAAATAATTGATGCCGGGGTGAATCTGTTGATTTCCTTAATTCAAAATTTACCACTCATCATCACTACTGTGGTGGCGGCGATACCTAAGATTATTACCTCGCTTGTCAATGCAATTATTGGTAGTATCCCACAGATAATTCAAGCGGGTATACAACTTTTAGTATCACTGATTAAAAACCTACCTACTATTATCGTAGAGGTTGTCAAAGCTGTCCCACAGATAATCGCAGCTTTAGTAAAGGGTTTTACGGGTTCAATTGGGCAGATGGCTCAAGTTGGTGGCAATCTCATCAAGGGTCTATGGCAGGGAATCTCTGATGCGGGTGCATGGCTCTGGGGGAAAATATCCGGCTTCTTCGGTGGTGTGGTGGATAAAATCAAAAACTTCTTTGGCATCCGCTCACCTTCTGCACTTTTTGCAGGACTTGGTGACAATATGGCACAGGGGCTTGGGCAAGGCTTTGAGAAGACGATGGCGCAGGTTGGTGAGGATATGCAAAACGCTATCCCCACAGACTTTGACACACCAGGTATAAACCTTAGTAGCTCTATCAATGGGTCAGTCGGTACTGGGGGCTTTGGTGGTTCGCTTATCACCATACAGCAGATGATAGTTCGATCCGAGGACGATATCCGCAGGATTTCACAGGAACTGTACAACTTGATGGAAACTGGCTCGAGGGCGCAAGGACGCTTCAATCCCGCTTAAGGAAGGAGGATGAAAATGGGGTTCACATTTAACGGCATATCATCGCAATCAATGAGTATCAAGGCTAGGCTGACATACTGGCAAGCATCACCCTCATTGCGAAACTCCTTTGTAACGATACCTGGCAAGCCCGGTGTAGCTGACTTTGGCAGCGATATTGCAGAGAAAATAATCACAGTTCATTGCAATGTCTACCCACAATATAAATTTTCTAAACTGGTATCTGTTATGGATAGCCTTGCTGAATGGCTAAATCCTGAACGTGGGGTGCAACAACTCGTTTTAGACGATGTACCTGACCGTTATTTTACTGCTCGTCTGTCAGAAGCTGTGGACTGTGACAGACTCATTCTTTCAGCCGGTGCATTTGATTTGAAGTTTGTTTGCCCAGATCCTCATGCCTACGCTTTAACGGATGAAACCTATAGCATATCGGTCATGGGAGAAAGTACCGTTACAAGGCTTAAAGGGAATGCCGACTCTGAGCCTGTGTACTTGGTAAAAGGAATAATTCCATCAGGAACAAACACATATGTTTCCATTCAGACTAACAATGAAGAAATTCGTGTTATTGGCCCTTTGTATGATGGTGAAACATTAATCATTGATACAGGAAAGGTCACAGCAAAGGTCGTTGATACTAGCGGCGAAACACTCCGTAACGGTCTACCGCTTATGCAAGAACTCAATTTCCCTGTACTTCGTAAGGGTAACAATACTGTGACGATTACTCCTGTAGGAGCGGATTTTACGGAACTTAAAATACAAGCAAAAAGCCGATGGAGGTGATGCAAATGGCAATTAAATCAATATTGACATCACAAACTGACTTTACGGGTGAGTTTCCTGTAAGTGAGAATACCCTTGCCCTTTGGCGATTCAATGAGTCTGGACCTGACTCCGATGTTAAACTTGTAGATGCGAGTGGCCACGGTCGGCACGTCACTATATCGGGATGGTCTGGCACATCGGCAAGTCTCCCAAGCGGTCGTTATGGACGATTTTTTCGTCAGAATATTGTTAATCCGACATCAGAGAAAACCCACTTAATTGCAAAGAATGATGGTACATTTTTCTCCAATCTAGGCGATAAAGTCGCAGTAGGTGGATGGATAAACCCAACTACCTACTCTGTGGGACAGACCTTTATTCCGCTGTTTAATACAAGACAGGGCCCGGGTCAACCTATTCTATACTTGTCTCTGTACCAGGGCAGACCTCGAATGATGTTATATAACTCTTCTGGTTCACTGATTCTCGACCAGAGTGAAACACCAAGTTTTAACATGGTTAACGGCGGGTGGTACTTTATCGCAGCAATTATTGAAGTGAATACCAAGACATCGCAGTTTATTCTTTGTAACCGAGCAGACGGCACAGTCTGGATTGCGCCTAAACGGACATTCACGGGAACATTAAACCCATCTTGCACAGCCGATATTGTGATTGGAATGCATGCAAATCAGTATTATTATGCAGGTGGATTTGATGATTGGTTCATTGAAGTGAATTCACAGCTTACAATTGAGGGTTTAGAACGACATTTCAAGCAGTCAATGCTTGCCAACGGTGGTGATACCAGTGGTGCGGTTGATGCTATAACAGAGCCAGGTGTGGTAACACTCCTCAAGGATACTAACAACAGATATCCTGAAAGTGGGCAGCTTACGACTATAGCTACAGAATGTTCTCTTGCAGGTAGTGGTCGGGTGTCTGTAACCTCGGAATATACTGCAGGTGTGACTTCAATTTCTTCTATAGAGACGGCTACGTCAGACGATTTGCAGGATTGGTCGGCGTGGCAGGAGGTGGGTTCCAACGGTGAACTGGTTTCTCCAAACCGTAACTTTATTCGTTATAGGATTACACTTTCAACTATTGATCCCTTGGTTACACCGAAACTTTTGGATATCACACTTCACGACATACCGAAAGCTCCATATGAAAAACTGGGTTTTGCTAGGCCTGTCGTGCTGGACGAGAATGGCGCATGGGAAGCAGTACTTGAAAATGCATATGACATCATCGTAACGGGAGAGATTAATGGCGCAGATACTTTGGAATTCAAACTGCCATGGAATGATAGCAAGCGTGTATATTTAGATAATGAAAAACAGGTTCAGGTTGCACATGACATTTATCGCATAAGGACACTGACAGATGAAAAAGGAGCAGATGGAACAGGGATTCTGACCACTGTATATGCGGAAGCAGCATTTTATGATTTAACCTTTTCAGATGAAAAACAGCCGCGAGAGTTTAATGCCGATTTACCCTCCGTTCCAATGAGTTATGCGTTGGAAGGCACAGGATGGTCTATTGGTGTAGTTGATGTCACTACCAAACGGACATGGCAATGCCAAGAGAAGAATGCATTGGCCATACTCAGAATGACGCAACAGATTCACGGTGGAGACTTAGTATTTGATAGTCGAAACCGTCTTGTAAATTTACTTACATTTAGTGGTAGAGATAGTGGTGCATTATTTGCCTATAAGAAAAACCTTACAAGTATCAAGAGGGTTGTTGATACCCGCTCTCTGGTGACAAGGCTATATGCCCATGGTAAAGATGGCATGACCTTTGCCACTATCAATAGTGGCAAGGAATATGTAGAAAACTATGAATATTGCAATGAGGTGCGGGTTTCAACACTCGATCTTTCGAACTTCACAAATCCTTATCAAATGCTTGAGTTTACGAATATGCGACTTGCAGAGTACTCAAAGCCTCGTGTCTCCTATGTGCTATCGGCGATGGATTTGTCTGTGCTGACAGGTTATGAGCATGAAAGGTGGTCACTTGGCGACATTGTGACGGTGGATGATAGAGATTTAAATCTTACTATCAAAACAAGGGTTGTTCGCAGACAATATAATCTTCAGGAGCCGTGGAAAACAGTGCTTGAGTTATCATCAAAACTTCGTGAACTTGGGGATACGTCATCTAGCATTCTCGCTGATCAGCTTGACCAAAGCAACCTCATTGGGCAGGAAATCAAAGATATGGTGCCGTTCAACCACCTGCGTAATAGTAGAGCAGACGATGGCTTCGCTTACTGGCAGAATTCAGGTTTTGAGGTGGACACTGAAAAAGGTGTGACCGGTACAGCTTCCTTTAAAGCGGTAGGCTCTGCAACTGCTACAAAAAGTATGGCTCAAACAGTATATCCTGCATCCCGCCGTAACTACACCATATCAGCACAAATAGGCTCAGATAACCTCCAAAAAGGCCCAGATGGACAAGTGGGTATCGAAGTAGTGTTTGAGTTTGAGGACGGAACTACTGAAACGAGATTTATTGACCTATATTAAGGAAGGATGGTGATTGACTTGGCTGTATTTCAACAAATTGCTCGTGATGCAACACCTAAAGGGTATGAAACACTTCGCTCTATCACCATTCGGTTGGTAGTTTCAAACTGCACAGGAGAAGTATATTTCACTGACCTTATGCTGCAGGCAGGTTCTATTGCCACTGGTTGGGTCGGTCATGTATGCGAAATCAAGTGGACGAACGACGGGTAGGTGATGGCTATGCAGGAAAGCAATTTTATACGTTTTGCGGAAGTTATAAAAGTAAAATCAGAAAAGCGTGTAGTAAGTATCACTGTGCGTCCCCTTATTACCAACTGTACGGGTTCGATTTATTTCACCGACCTACAACTTCAGGAGGGTGACAAGCTGACAGGATACACGCTACACACGGAAACGTTCCTAAAGCATTCGCCTAATCCGGTACGTTTCCACAATGGTGTAGTCCGTAGTGGAGACACAATCATTATTTTTAACCTCGGAGAAACTTCAAGCGGGCTAGATTGTTATATCTACCCCCTGCAAGCTATGGAAGCTGGCAGTATTCAGCTTTCACAGGGGATGGGTTCACATAAGGTAAAATTTGATTCAGAGGCTTACCCAGGTGATGAATTTACACTTAAGGCTTCAACAAGAGAGTGTTTGCGAAACGGCTATCCCACGCCGAAGCATGGATTCTATCAATACACAGCTGCTACTGATAGTAAGCACCAAGTG
Source organism: Gottschalkia purinilytica (assembly GCF_001190785.1). Classification (NCBI taxonomy): domain Bacteria; kingdom Bacillati; phylum Bacillota; class Tissierellia; order Tissierellales; family Gottschalkiaceae; genus Gottschalkia; species Gottschalkia purinilytica. The sequence goes on from NZ_LGSS01000007.1 coordinate 80,326, forward strand.
AAGCTACAAGACAGAAAATCTGCTAGGGTATATTTCGAATACAAAGAAATGCTGAAAGGGGATCTGCGTCCATGAAAGATTATATTAAGGGTAAACGCTGTATGGTATGGTCCTTCATGGGCAATGCTCGGATGTATCAGGCTTTGAACGATTACGGTGACCGCTTAGATACTGTTGGTATTTTCACTTTTGAGGTAGACATCACAGGTACGATAACGGAAACAGGTACTAGCGTTTCTTCCCTTACTCCATATCGTACAAAGTGGCCACATATCAAATGGTTACTTACCATTATGAATCATGGGACAGAGAGCATATTTACGGCTCTGAGAAATAACGAAGGTGGTGCAAAGTCGAAATTCCTCTCAGAAATAGTACGTATTATGAACAAACACCCTTGGTGTGCAGGTGTAGATATCGATTTAGAGCGCGGTGGCGGATTTGAGAACCGTGCTGCCGCAAATGCTCTATTTGCTGATATATACTCGACTGTTAAAAACTATGATTCATCAAAACTGGTCAATATCTGCTTACCTGGAATGACGGGTGTGCAAGGATCAGTTGGTGGAGAAAATTGGTGTGTTTATGCCGACCTTAACGATTATTGTGATACGGCAGCAATCATGAGTTATGGCATGGCATGGGCAGGTTCAGCTCCAGGCCCAGTATCACCAAGGAGCTGGCTTGAAGGTATCTACAATTATGCTATTATAGCTATGTCACCACAAAAAGTATATATGGGTTTACCTGGTTACGGTTGGAATTGGCAGATTTACGACTATCCATCCAACCTAGGTAAGACTTATCGCGGTACATCGAACACTTACTATGCAGCTAAGAACTGGATGACTGGGGTGTATAACTTTACAAATGATCAGCCTCCACAACCATTTATCCCAATCATTGCCTACTGGGATGATCACGATAAAGTACCATGGGCGCTGCCACATGTCTACGATTATATGGAAGGCTGGGACGCAGTATCACGAGAAGCTCCTATTATTGCTGAAACATATAATCGGCGAAAATATCTTACTTGTTATGGGAAAACACAAAAGTCGGAGTTTGGAACTATATATGTTAACCGAGATGGTGAACCAGACAGCTACACAGATGGTGTTGTGGTTGGTAATGGAATGATCACTCTTTCGTCAAGTGAAGGTAAAGCGGAGTACAACTTTACAATTGACAAATCAGGTACTTATGATGTAGTTGTACAGCTTTGCTTTCCGTTCTGGGATAAGAATGGTATCACAATTGCAATTGACGGTACAGTGGTTAGCTACTCAGAGAATCGTCTGTGGTGGCCATACTGGAGGAAAACTTTCTGGGCAGAACTTGCCACTAATGTAAATCTCCTAGCAGGAACACATAGCATCACGATTGAAGGTGGTGTAGTTGGTACTCAATTTTATGGTTTCCGGGTTTGTTCTAATTTTAGTGAATATCCTTCTGCTGGAGAGGCAACCTTCAGTTTATCTCCACGAAGCTTCAAAGACGTAAATGGTAACATGGCTGTTCCCGACAAAGGGTTTAAGCTTACTACAGAGGTTTTGCGCCGTAAGCCGGATTCAGCGTTAGCTTGGTATGAAGACTTTAGAGATCCCTTCATCCTGCCAGAAAGCTACTGGCAGACGTTATCGGGGAGTTGGAGTGTATGGCAAAATCCTGATGACAATGGCAATCGCCCGTATTCTCAGCTTGAAGGAAGTGGTCAGCTTGCCTGGAAATACGACAGCTTTAGTGATGTGCATATTCGTGCTAGAATTGCCTTTCCTATGAGCGGTAGCGGAAGAGCAGGAGTGTTTTGTGGGAATGTGTTTTGTTGTATCAACATTGATGCCCAACAAGTGGAGCTTTACCAAGGCTCTACATTACTTGGTAGTTATCCGGCAAGTTACTATAAGACTTCAGATGCTGACATCCGCACAAATCCGAATATGTATCTCATTGAAATGAGGAAACGTGGAAATAAGGTGCGTGTCTACTCTGGGAATTCCAACACACTCCGTTTTACTGCAAACATCTCAAGTACGGGTGGCTATTGTGGGATTCAGTCCGATGGGCATATAAAATGTGAACTTCTCCGCTTGGGAGATGCATGGACTTATGAACCTTACGAAGCCTTTGATGTCACCATGCCAGACGGATCACTTATGCAGTATGGCAGAATTGCTAGGAATGGTGTAACTTGGGATAGTAAGTTTCATGTATTTACTCTTACAGCTGATGTAGAGGAAGCCTCCACCAGAAGTGAGGATATTTCCATGGATTATGACTTTTATCATAGTAATCTCTTGCAGATACCATGCAATGCAGATTATACAGCGAAGGTTATACCAAGGGACATCAACGTCTGGATATCTCGGCTGTTTCTCGGTGATGCAGATGGCTTTTCAATTTTGTACTATCAAGATGTGGATTCGCTGGTCTACTGGTCAAACGAAGCGGCTTATCGTTGGGACTTACGGGGTATTGCTATCTGGTCATTGGGACAGGAAGATATGCGGCTATGGGAAGCTTTGCCAAAACAAATATAGAGGAAAAATAACCTATACAAGTATACGCTTGCCTATTTCGGTTGGCGTTTTTTTATGCAATTAGAATGATAGGAGGTTAAGACAATGAAGGAAATTTGGAACTGGATTCAAGTGACATTTGCTGCTATTGGTGGTTGGCTTGGGTATTTCCTCGGAGGATGGGACGGATTTTTATATGCTTTACTTACTTTTGTTGTGATTGATTACATCACAGGTTTAATGTGTGCTGTGCTTGATAAAAAGCTATCCAGTGAGGTAGGCTTTCGCGGCATATTCAAGAAAGTACTCATCTTTTCACTGGTAGCAATCGGTCACATTATTGATAAAAACGTTATTGGAGATGGCTCTGTTATACGAACAGCGGTCATCTTTTTTTATCTTTCAAATGAAGGCATATCCATACTTGAAAATGCTGTTCATATTGGTTTGCCTGTACCACAGAGACTCAAGGATATATTAGAGCAGCTTCACAACAGAAGCGACAAGGAGGACTATAAATGAATCTACGTAAACTGATACTTACAAACAATGCCTGCTATAGGGCAGGCAGAACTATAAAGCCCAAGGGCATTATGGTGCATTCAACAGGGGCGAATAACCCAAACCTAAAACGCTATGTTGGCCCAGACGATGGCTTGCTAGGAAAGAACCAGTATAACAACCATTGGAATCAAGACAAACCTGGAGGCCGTCAAGTTTGTGTTCATGCCTTTATTGGTAAATTAGCAGATGGTTCCATTGCTACCTATCAAACATTGCCTTGGAATCACCGAGGTTGGCATGCTGGAGGAGCTGCGAACAATACTCATATTGGTTTTGAAATTTGCGAGGACGGTTTGACCGATGCCTCGTATTTTTCTGCTGTTTATAAGGAGGCTGTGGAGCTATGTGTATATCTTTGCAAACTCTATGGGTTTAGTGAAAGAGATATCATTTGTCATAGCGAAGGTTATAGACGAGGCATTGCCAGTAATCATGCAGACGTGATGCATTGGTTTCCTAAGCATGGGAAGAGTATGGACACCTTTCGAGCGGAGGTAAAGAAACTATTAAGTGCTGAAAATAAAACAGTTGAGCCGGTGAAAAAGAAATATTACCGTGTGCAAATTGGTGCATACTCTGATAAATCAAATGCGAATGCACAGCTTGCCAAAGCTAAAAAGGCAGGCTTTACGGATGCATTTATTAAGTATGATTAATCAAAAGGAGTGAGTAAATAAGCAATTATGCTTTAGCTTTACAGAGTTTCCCTAAAAATATTAACTATTAGATGTATATAGCCTGTGGGGGTTATTCCCTTGCAGGCTCTTTTTTTATGCTCTGATTTTATTTTATTTTTACAAATCCTCAACTTCGACCTGTTCCCGTGGCTATTAGGTAGGAGGTGATTCTACATGAATCAGCATGAGGATAAAAAAGTCATGAAGATCTCGGATGAGATTATAGACAAAGGCATCGAATTAAAGAAAATGTCACAGGAGCAACTACAGCGTGAGTTTGATTATATTCAAGCAGAGAAATTACTTAGAAAGATGCTCCAAAAAGGTTTAATAACTGAAGTAGAATTCAACAAGATAGACGCATTAAACCGCCAAACTTTCTCCCCCTTTTTAGCAGAAATAATGCCCTGAAATCGTTGATATATAAGGGTTTCGGAGGTAATATGTGACCTACAAAGAAGGAGGTGAGGCGATGAAAAAGATAACAAAAATAGAAGGAAATAAGGTTGCATCGATTATCAAACCTAAACTACGAGTGGCCGCATACTGTCGTGTTTCTACGGATAGTGATGAACAGTTAGTAAGTCTACAAGCACAAAAATCCCATTATGAGACTTACATAAAGGCAAACCCAGAATGGGAGTATGTTGGCTTGTATTATGATGAGGGAATTAGTGGCACTAAAAAAGAAAACCGAACGGAACTTCTAAGAATGCTGTCAGATTGTGAAAACAAGAAGATTGACTTAATTATTACAAAGTCCATTAGTAGATTTGCAAGAAACACTACGGATTGTTTGGAGATGGTTCGTAAACTGTTGGACCTTGGGATTTATATCTACTTTGAGAAAGAGAATATCAATACCCAATCAATGGAAAGTGAACTGATGCTTTCTATATTAAGCGGGCTTGCAGAAAGTGAGTCAATCTCCATTTCGGAAAATAACAAGTGGGCAATTCAAAGGAGATTTCAGAACGGAACTTTTAAGATTTCATACCCACCATATGGTTATGACAACATTGACGGTCAAATGGTGGTAAATTCTGAGCAAGCAGAAATTGTGAAGTATATTTTCGCAGAAGTATTATCAGGCAAGGGTACACAGAAAATAGCAGATGATCTTAATCAAAAGGGTATCCCCTCCAAAAGAGGTGGTCGTTGGACTGCTACAACAATTCGAGGAATTCTAAAAAATGAGAAATATACCGGGGATGTTATACTACAAAAAACCTATACAGATTCCCGTTTTAATAAGCGCACCAATTATGGTGAGAAAAACAGATATTTAATAGAAAATCACCATGAGGCAATTATCAACCATGAAGTGTTTGAAGCAGTAGAGGCTGCCTTAAATCAAAGGGCAAAAGAAAAGGGAATAGAAAAGCGTAATGATAAGTACCAAAACCGGTATTCTTTCTCCGGAAAAATTATTTGCTCGGAATGTGGTAGCACCTTTAAAAGACGAATTCATTCATCCGGCACAAGAAAATATGTAGCCTGGTGTTGTAGTAAACACTTAAAGCAGATAACAGAATGTTCCATGCAGTTTATTCGAGATGAGGATATAAAGACGGCCTTTGTTACTATGATTAACAAGCTGATTCTCGGTAGAAAACTTATTCTACAACCACTATTAGATGCTTTGCGTGGAATGAGCAACTCAGATAACCTTTCAAGAATTCAGGAATTAGAGAAGCAAATTGAAAAAAATGCAGAACAGAGAGAACTGCTTGTAAAGCTTATGGCAAAGGGTTATCTAGAACCTGCCCTTTTTAACAGAGAAAACAATGAACTGCAAATGGAAGCAGATAATTATATGGGGCAAAAAGAAGCTTTAATTCATGCTTTAAATGGAGAATTATCAAAGGTGCAGGAAGTCAGTAACTTAATAAAGTTTACAAATAAGGCTGAAATGATAAATACCTTTAGCGAGCAAATTTTCAATGATTATGTTGAAAAAATTATAGTTTACTCAAGGGTAGAGATAGGTTTTGTTCTGAAATGTGGAATCACACTAAGGGAAAGGATGTGAGAAAAGTGGCGCATACGCCTTATGGCTATAGGATAGAGAATGGAATAGCAGTTATCGATGAAGAAAAAGCTGAAAAGGTTAGGAATTTATATAAGGGTTACTTATCAGGCCTTTCCTTATCGGTCGCGGCAAAGTCTGCTGGAATAGATGCTTATCATGGAACTGCTGGAAGGATGCTAAGAAATGAACGTTATCTTGGTGATGATTATTACCCTGCCATCATTGATAAAGAAACCTACGAAAGAGCAGAAGCAGAGAGGGTAAAGAGAGCAAAAAAGCTAGGCAGAATCTTTGAACCCAAGACAGAAGATAAACCTACTATTTATAAGAAGTTTTCCATAGGACAAGTAATTCAGAAGTATACAAATCCTTTTACACAAGCGGAATATGTATACAGCTTAATAGAAAGTGAGGTGCAGCAAGATGGCAGTTAATAAAAATGTAATGATTATACCTGCAATAAAACGTGTAGGCAACAATCGAAAAGAAGATGAAACACCAAAACTTCGGGTCGCTGCTTATTGCAGAGTTTCTACAGATAGTGATGAGCAGGCTAGTAGTTACGAAGTGCAGATTGAACACTATACAGAGTTTATCAAGAAGAATTCAGAGTGGGAATTTGCAGGGATCTTTGCTGATGATGGTATCAGCGGCACAAATACAAAAAATCGCGACGAATTTAATCGAATGATTGATGAGTGCATGGCTGGGAAAATTGATATGGTTATTACCAAATCAATAAGCCGATTTGCTAGAAATACCTTGGACTGTCTACAATACATCAGAAAACTTAAAGATAAAAATGTTGCGGTATATTTTGAGAAAGAAAATATCAATACACTGGATGCCAAAGGTGAAATTATGCTTACCATTATGGCATCCTTAGCGCAACAAGAGAGCCAGTCATTAAGCCAGAATGTAAAGCTTGGTTACCAATACCGATACCAACAGGGAGAGGTAATGGTCAATTGTTCTAGGTTTTTAGGATATACCAAAGATGAAAATAAGCGATTAGTAATTGTGCCGGAGGAAGCTGAAATAGTCAAAAGGATTTACCGAGAGTATCTTGAAGGCTCAAGTATGGATAAAATCAAAAAAGGACTTGAAGCTGATGGCATACTTACGGGAGCGGGGAAAAAAAGGTGGCATACCAGTACTATAAGAAAAATATTAAGCAATGAAAAATACATTGGTGATGCATTACTCCAAAAAACTTATACGGTAGATTTTCTTACAAAAAAGAGGGTTGTGAATAACGGAATCGTACCTCAGTATTATGTAGAGAATAACCATGAAGCCATTATCCCGCGTGAAATTTTCATGCAGGTACAAGAAGAGTTAGTTCGTAGAAGTAGAGGACATATAAGTACTAGTGGAAAGAAAAGAAACTTTAGTTCAAATCATGTATTTTCGCAAATTATCTTCTGTGGAGAGTGTGGCGAAATATACCGTAGAGTTCATTGGAATAACCGAGGTAAAAAATCAATTGTTTGGAGATGCGTCAGTAGACTTGAGAATACAGGGTTAACTTGTCATTCCCGAACCGTGCTGGAGGATATGATAGGCCTTGCTACGGTGGAGGCAATTAATAAACTAATAGGGCAAAAGGATGGCTTTTTAACTATCTTAAAGGAAAATATAGAAACAGTGATAAGTGAAACGGACAATAATATTGTTGCCGAGATAGATAAAAAGCTAGAGGAATTACAAAAAGACCTTTTGAGACTGGCCAATTCCAAAGAGGATTATAACGATATAGCCGATGAGATTTACAGGCTCAGAGAGGAAAGGCATAAGGCTTTAGCAGAAGAAGCTGGCAAAAAAGGCTCCAAGCAAAGGCTAGAAGATATGGAAAAATTCCTAAATGAACAATCCACCCTCCTTGAGGAGTATGATGAGCAACTAGTAAGGAGACTTATAGAGAAAATAACGGTCTATGAAGATAAACTCACAGTGGAATTTAAGTCGGGTACTATGATTGATGTGGTTTTATAGTTTTTATTACATTACCCTACAGGCTAAATTGCTTGTAGGGTTTTTTAATTGAAACTAAATTAGTGTTTAGTATTGACTAAATACTAATTTAGTACTAAACTCAAGACAAGATTTCATTTTATTAACAAGGGCGTGAAAATATGAGTAAAAATGTTAACTTTTTAATAGATGAGGATGTATATGAGAAATTTTGTCTTGCCATGAACATCTCTAAGGATTCTGAAAAAGAAGCTATTGAAATGTGTATGAGATGGTATATTGCTAAGACTTTTGAAAAGGCCTCTCACGAATACAACCCTAAAACAATATCCAAAAAAACTAAGGAAACAAATAAAGATTATTATGGGAAGGCTATTCAGCGTATTCCTGTGTGGGCATTAAAGACAGAACAGTATAATCATAAAATTATAAAAGCTTACTTTACTGCAGTTGATATTGCTGGTAAAGCCACAATTTCAATGATGGAACGTCTATGCAGTGATAAGGAACACCCAGAGTTATATGTGCCTACCTTTAAAAATAATTATTCACAAATGAAAATAGATGGAGCTAAAAGTCATGGTAAAGTATTTGAGGATGATGGAGAGAATGTTTGGATTTGGAGTGAAGTAGAAGATATTCTGATGAAGTATAAATCGAGTTTTTACAATGGGGAGGTTTAATGATGGTCATAAATATGAAATTTTTCAACGTGTACTATTTCTGTCATCTTGCTAATGAAAGTATGGGGAAATTTGATTATGCTAGAACTAATGCTGAATTTACAGAACGGCAGTTTGAAGTTGAGCCAGAAGATTTTCCAAAGGTGTCTGTACTAAGGGAATATTGCTTTTGGCTTATTGATAGGGTGTTCTATGAGCAGGCCAATTATATTGCAAACTCAGGAGAAATTGCAGATTTTAATCCCATCCATTGGATAAATCAAGCAATTCTAAAATATAGAGGTATAGATATCTCCCTAAGAAATGGCTTTGAAGCCAATAATGATGATTATCTTGAGTCATATAATAACTATATTGAATACCTGAATGAATATGAAGACGGACTATTCGAGGATGTTCTTAATGATATCGCAACGGAAGTGGAATATATTCTGTTTCAAAATCGAGATTTCCTATTAAGATTTAATGAACAACAGGCTGTTGCATTTGAAGATAATTTAAGAAAAAGAAAATATATTCCTGAATGGGTGAAACGTGCTGTTTTATTTAGAGATAAAGGTTGTTGTGTTTTTTGTAAAAGAGATTTGACGGGATTGTACTCGATACTAGAAGATAATGAAAAACACTTTGACCATATTGTGCCATTGAATGAAGGTGGATTAAACGATGTGTGTAACATCCAGTTATCTTGTCAAGATTGTAATTTAGCAAAATCAGATACCAGTAAAACAAGTACTTTGTATCAGAGTGCATACTGAGTAGAAAACATAAATTGCAATCAATGTAATTTACCTAAGAATAGTTAGGAGGATAAGCATGAGCAGATTAATTGATAACAGCATAAGTATTTATGAGGCTTTGCAAAATATTAAAGAAGGTAAATATGTTATGCCGGCATTTCAAAGACAGTATGTTTGGAGTATGGAGCAAGTTGAAAAATTGTGGGATTCTATTCTTCTAGATTACCCTATAGCAACCTTTTTGTTTTGGCATCTAGATGATGATAATGTAACTTGGGATACATACTTTTGTAATTTTTTATATGAAGTAACTTTTGATAATCGTAAGCAAGCAGATACTGTGAATTATGAATTAAGCAATATAAATGTTAATAAAACTGACACAGCTGTGCTTGATGGGCAACAGAGATTGACTTCATTATTTCTTTCTTTATTCGGTAATGCTTTTATTCGGCAGAAATATGCAAGAAGAAAAAATAGTGGTGGTATTGTTACAAAGTTATTGATTGAGTTAAACAAAAACAAACTAACGGTTGATGAGGAAGAATATAATAGTAAAAAATATGATATAAAATTTAGTGAAAAAGTTGGCAAGTTAAGCCCAACACAATTTGAGATAAAAAATATACTAGACCCAAGATTTCAAGATGAAAGTACCAGAAATAAAGCTATTGAAGAGGTTATTTCTAAGGTTCCTTCAGATAGTAAAGATTATGCTAGAAACATTTTAAATAAACTCTATAACAAGATTTTTGTAGAAAAGTTAATTCGCTATACAGAAATCCATGATATGAAACAAGATGATGCACTTGAAATGTTTGTAAGATTTAATAGTGGCGGTAAAGCTCTACGAAAATCTGAAATCACTATGTCTATACTTGAGGCATATTGGCCAAGTGCAAAAACTGAATTTGGAAAACTACTTGTTGACTCTTATGTAGGATTCGGAACAGATTTTATAATTCGTTCTGCTCTTATGATTTATGGAGATGTTGTCAAATCAAATATAAGTAAAAGCATAGCGGAAGAATTAAAAAATAATTGGAGCGAATTCAAAAAGACGTTAAAAAATCTAGAAGTCACATTAAAGGAAATGAAAATCGAGGTTAGTAGATTTGCAAGCAGCTGGAACGTGCTATTGCCGATTATCTACTTTATCTACTATAATCCTGAATATAAAAATAACCTTGATGGTATCCGTGCATATTTGATTAGAGCAGTTTTGTTTACTTATTTCCAATCAGGTACAACTGGAAAGTTGCAACAGATGAAAAGTAGAATTAATGAAAATGATTATGAAATAACGGTGGACATGCTTAACCAAATGAACGATCTTAGAGTAACAGACGGTAAAATTGAAGATATTTTAAATGAGGAAAAAGGCAGTAGAGTTGCCAGTGAAGCCTTATATTTCCTTAGTTTGGATTGGAGAAATAACCACTTCAAATATGAACAGGATCACCTCCACCCATTTGAAAGATTTGATGGTAATAAACCAATTTCTGTGTCTATGGAAGATTGGAGAAGATGGAGAGGTAATCGAAACAGACTAGCTAATTTACATCTCCTAGAAGGTAGAAGTAATTCTAGTAAAAGTGATATGAGACTTGCAGATTATTATAATGATATGAATGATGTACAGAAAGCAGAGTTTATAAAACAATCACTTATCCCAGAGGGTGTTTCGCTTGAACTGGAGAATTTTGAGGAGTTTTACGAGGCGAGAAAAGCGATACTAACGGAAAAGATACGTGAGTTGTTAGGGTAAATTCTGTTTAAGTAAGTTTGAATTTTCTAACTAGTGTGGAGGTTAAATCAGATGGAAACGGATACAAGAAATCTATCTTCAATTGAAATCAGAAATCTAATGTTAGAAACTTTGGCATATGAAGAAGCAGATATTGATTCAGAAGGTAAAACATTCAAAATGTATGGTTATCAAGGTGCACAATCAGATTTATTTCGTCTTATGGAAGGTCTTGCAGTAAAAAGAGGACTGATTAAAGAAAAAGTTCCTCTACATGGAGCTGCATGGGGTGCAAGTGGTTTCATGCTTCATCCACTTAGCACAACAAATTTTAGCCGTAGTGATATAAAGAATATATTTGAGCAATTTCATCTACTGCTTAACCAAGGAATTATAGCGCCTGGTGCAGTAGGCAATTATGGCCACAATTTACCCTATTTTCATGTAACAGAATACGGGCTTAAATGTTTAGAAGAACAGGAAGTTTTACCATATGATATAGATGGGTATTTTGACAAGATAAAAAGTATCCCAAGCATTTCTGAATGGGTAGAATTCTATATTAAAGAAGCTTTACAGTGTTACAACGCTAATTGCATGGAAGCGGCAGTAATTATGCTTGGTTTAGCCAGTGAAAAAATAATTGATGAGAAATTAGATGCATTACTTGGATTCTTATCTAGGAATTTCAATACTGAGTTTTTACAGATGCAATCTGAGCTGGCTAATATAAGAATGGCTTCGGGAAAATTTAATTGCTACAAAAAGTATTTTGATAAGATAAAAAACAATGTATCAGATCTAGAATTCAAGAAAATGTTGCCAACGGTTGATAAAGTAGCATTTCAGACTTATGCAAACTTCACCAGGATAACTAGGAATGAATTAGCACATCCATCTGATACAAAAATGGAGCGAATTGAAGTTCTAATGATCTTTATATCTTTTATAAAGTTTTGCCAGATACAATATTGGTTTATAGATTACTACATCAATAATTGAGAAAAATAAGCCTTTAATAAGCGTTATGGCCCTAGGGATGGATATGTTCCCGCCTACCGATAGTGCAAAAAGAGCCTTTGACGTGTTCCCGACTACCGACAATATAAAAGACATCAATCCACCCCGCTCGTTCCATGTGGAGTGCATAGTTCAGGTGACAAATGGTGGTCTGAAGGACAAATAGGACGGTTTGACCATAAGATGTTGTTGTTTTGAAGTAAAAAATGAGCAAAAATCGAGGCAAAAAAGTGCACTTTTTTGCCTCGATTTTTAATGGCATTTTATATATGACATCGTGTTCTTGATGATGCTCAGGCTGTCCATTGTGCCTTTAGTTTCAGCGATGAAGAAAATATGCTTCACCATTTCACTAAATAGCCAAAATGATAAGAAATCCATATTTGAGTCAACTAATTAATTTTATTTTTATAAGATAATTCATGAATTTTCTAAGGCAAATATTCCAAATGCTCGCGTAAACAAGTGAAAATAGGAAAAAAATTAAAAAAGTTAAAGGAGTTGATAACGGACTTGTTAAATTCACAAACGCCGAAATACCTACTATATAAGTTAAAAATATCATCCCAAGAGATAATGCTATGCTTGAAAATAATATAGAAATTATTATTCCCTTCCTATAAAGTAATGTTCCGATAACGATACCTAGTAGCCCGGTGGTAGAAAGCAGGATTATTGTCTCCTGCGCACTAACTATAACAAGAATTAATGCGGAAGAAAAAAATACAGTAAAGCCAAGAGAAATATTAGAAACAGCAGCTATCGCAATAGGTATAGTGCTTAATGGACTTAAGGCCAACCCAATTGCGGGTAAAAATACAGGTGCTGATTGGAATAGTACAGCTATTGTTGTTAATATTCCTCCAATACAAATAAACCTGCCTATATTCATCTTTTTCAATTTAAATGCCTCCTATCAGGTGATACTAGTAATTTAGAATACTGATTGATGCGCGCATATTTCTGCATAAGTACTGAAGGTATAACTTCTTAATATACCTCCATTAAACGCTTTCATCATTTACATCAAATCAATTTCAAAATTTATGAGGGAACATGATTGCTCTCTCTTGTTTGTATTATATTTCGATTCAATAAATCCTAGAAAGGGATTTATCTGGTATTAATTCGAATTTTATAGTTATGAATCATGGAACAATTTCAAAAACAGTACCTTGGTTAAAATCAGTCACATTCATAGAGCCATAAACCCCTAAATATAGTCTGGTTTGATTCAGATTCGTTCCCAAACTAGCATAATAAGCTGATTGAGATCCAAAATTATAATCGGTTTCAATGACACTAAAATCACTTAGTTTACAATCTATTCTTGCCCTGGTATAAGCTAAAACACCTCTAATTGGAGGTTGAGATCCTTCATTCCGGGCAAAATCAGTAAACACAACGCTTCCAGTTAAATCGGGAATTCTATTCCCCATATATGACTGGACTCCCGTAAGTGCAGTTCCTCCAAACTTATCCGGTCGGGGATCTTTATGAAAATAACTAGTTAGAGGCTGAAGACGCTGCACTGAAGTTTTTACTGTATCATTGTAATAAGCAATTGTTTTCTCATCCAAAGTTGGATTTGCAGAGCAGCCCCTTATAATCGAAGTAGGAAAAGCACCTTCCCACCCTCGCCAGCCAAAGTTAATAAATCCTTCTTGGTCAAGATTAGATTTCATTAAAGAAGCTTGAATAAGTTGAGTAACCGGTATTGGCTTATAATTAACGAATGAAAAAATTGACTCTACCAGATCCTGTCCGACAATTCCTACATATTTGATATACTGGTTATAAAACCTTTGAAATGAAATGCCAGGTATATTGCGAACCCCTTTAGCAATTACCGTAAGCGTTTCCTGAATAGGTGCAGGAAGTTCATCAAAACGTGTGACTACCGGTGGATTATTGATAAATGTATTCTTAGCCACATCAATTTCAATTATTTTACCGGCGATTTCCATATCATTCTGGCTTGAATTAAATGGGTCATAGCCTGATCCACCATCACCGGTTGTTAAAACAAGTTTTCCTGTTTCAGGTGAAAAGTTTAAGCTATTGACACCATTATGATTAAAAAATGGTCTTCTTAAATTAAGTAATGTCCGCCGTTTTTGAGGTTGATCATTGGATAGTAAAATCCATTCTTCAACTGTATCAATATGATCATAGTTAACTTCTCTATTTATCCACTTTTGGTTTAAGGTTCTGGGGTCGCATGGGTTAGGCTTAAAAGGTTCAGGAAGATCTTGTGAAACTTCTGAACTTGGAAGAGCACCTGGACCTTGTGTTCCAGCTACTGAATAATGAAGATAAAACAAACCGTTATAATAAAATTGGGGATGAAATGCTAGACCTATCAATCCACGTTCGTCATACTTACCACCCGAAAAACCTAGTTTTATGATTCTCGGACGAATATCTAAAAAAGTTCTTATAACTCCGTTTCCAATGTAAAAGATCTCTCCTACCTGGGTTGCAATAAATAATCTTTCCATTGAGTCACCCGGAAGTACAGCTGTTTTCAAAACAGTAGGCATATTTATCTTACCAGCAATGGGCCGTAAACTAACTTTAACTTTTTTTAACAACTAACTTCACACTCCTTTATATCCTTTTTTTTATAAGAATATGATTAGAACTGTTCTATTAGTACTAAATTGAGGCCAGGGAATCTGATGACGCATTGCACCGTTTTCTGTTAATACTGTATTTAAAAATGCAAATTGTCTAATAGTTGGTAATATAATTATGGGTGATGTATTAAAGAATGGATTTATTCTTGAAAATAACAATATTCTGCGTAATGAGCTTTTTGTAATAGATGAAATAGTCGAGCTTAAAAAAGAGTTCAATGAACATGATGTTACATGGAGTTGATAATCCAAATATTGAATATAAGGATTCACTTTCAGAGATAAATATAGATAAGGATAAATATACTCTAGTATTAGCGAATCTCTCTTTTAATGGAAGCTAGATTATGAGGCAGTATATGCAGATCTTTTAAAAGTCATATAGATGGGGATAAAAAATTATAGATGATGTAGCACTAGTTAAAATTATTCAAGACTCTAAAGAGGCTAATGAACTTCTTATTAGGAGTAGGGGTGATAATTTTGTATTCCATACATATAAGGATAAATCATCTTTGACAATCGTACGAAATCCTAGTTATAGAATTAGGAGTTGAACCTGAAGCAAAAGATGAATCTATAACTATGTATGGAATTGGTGGAGAGCAATATGCTTATAGAAAATCTATTGAAGGTATAAAATTATGTGGACATGAATTAAATGATATAAAAATTGACTTTGGATTAATAGATGATTAGGGTAGGATTAATGACTTATTAGGATTAGATATTTTACTAAAACTAAATGTTAATATTAATCTAAAAAATTTAGTTTTAAATGTATAGTTATTATTTGAATCTAATTAATATTGTTTACTAAACCGCTGTATATTAATTTAGATAGAAGAAATAAAGAGTTTTCATGTTGTATTAAAAAAGTAAGAACTTAACATTACTCCTCATCAATGTAATATCAAATAAATTAAAAGCGTATTAATTTATTCAAACAAGGTGAAATAGGCGGAGCGGTAACTCTGCCTATTACATTTTTATAGTCAGATTTTCTACAGCATAATTGTTTTCATGAGTTAAAAGGTTTATAATTAAATTGGATAATTTTATGTAAATTAAATATTGATTAATTATAGTAGATAATTAAAAAATTAAAGATAATATCAAAAGTGGGAACATAAATGAAATATCAGACTGAAAAACCAACATGTACTGATATTATGAGTAGAACTACCTGCTATAGAATAATAGGAAAGAAAGATTAATGTAACAAATGTTTATTTAGGAGGTATATATTTATGGCAGATATTAAATTTGAAATAAAATCAGAAATAGGATATATTTCTGAATCACCAAAAGGCTGGAAAAAAGAACTCAATTTAATCAGTTGGAATGACAAAGAACCAAAATACGATTTAAGGGACTGGTCCCCTGATCATCAGAAAATGGGTAAGGGAGTAACCCTTACTAGAGAAGAACTTAAAAATTTAAAAGAAATCTTAAACCAGATAGAATTATAAACTAACCATGCTGGTTAAAAGAAGTTGATATAAGGCTAAAAGGCACTCTTTGATTATATTGCAAAAGGGTGCCTTTTAGTTAAAATACTAGAATGTAAATAAAACTATTTTTCTGATTTATGAACAAAAAAATGATCTACAATAAAATCTCCTTTATATACACTATGCTTAAATAAAGTACCTCAATTCACAGTTTATTTGAAGTAGATTGGGTATAATAAATCCATAGAAACAGATACTAAAAGAAATTAAGTTATATTGATATATATAAGTATATAGCTAAAAATCATAGAATACTATAATTCTTATTTATGTAAAAGAAAAAGCTAAGGTATAAAAAACATAAAAGGAGAAAAAAAGTTAAGATGACAGAGAGAACAAGAATAATAGAAAACGTGTGGAACTTAGACAATAGCTATGCTAATCTGCCGAAGTTATTCTTTACTAATACCAATCCAACCCCTGTACCTTCACCAAAGTTAATCATTTTCAATCATTCGTTAGCAACATCTTTAGGGTTAGATGATGATAAGGTTAGAGTAGAAGTACTTGCTGGCAATGAGATTCCCAAAGGCTCTTTACCTATTGCTCAAGCTTATGCAGGTCATCAATTCGGACATTTTACGATGTTAGGAGATGGCCGAGCTGTATTGCTTGGAGAGCAGATTACTCCTAAAGGAGAGCGATTTGATATTCAACTCAAGGGTTCAGGTAGAACACCATATTCTCGTGGGGGAGATGGTAGAGCAGCACTTGGACCGATGCTTCGAGAATACATCATAAGTGAAGCAATGTATGGACTTGGTATTCCTACTACTCGTAGTCTAGCAGTGACCACAACAGGTGAGTCAATAATTCGTGAGACTAAGCTTCCTGGGGCAATTCTAACTCGTGTAGCTGCCAGTCATATACGCGTTGGGACATTTCAATATGCTGCCAACTGGGGGAATATTGATGATCTTAGAACTTTAGCTGACTATACAATAAAGCGACATTTTCCAGAAGTTGAAGGTGATAACAATCCATATCTTTCTCTACTTAAGGAAGTTATAAAGCGTCAAGCCATACTTATAGCTAAATGGCAACTAGTTGGTTTTATTCATGGGGTAATGAATACTGACAATATGGCTATTAGTGGGGAAACCATTGATTATGGTCCTTGTGCCTTCATAGATACTTATAATCCAGCAACAGTATTTAGTTCCATTGATATACATGGACGTTATGCCTATGAAAATCAGCCTGCTATTGCTGAATGGAATCTTGCTAGATTTACTGAAAGCTTACTACCACTTCTACATGATGAGGAGGAAAAGGCTGTCAAACTAGGTCAAGATGCACTTTCAGATTTCACTAAGCTGTATCATTATAATTGGTTGATAGGAATGAGATCAAAACTAGGAATATTTAACGAAGAATCAGAGGATGAATCTCTTATTAAAAAACTACTTAGTATTATGGAGAAACATAGTGCAGATTATACTAATACCTTCATCGCATTAACTTTTGATAAGATGGAAGATATAAATTTATTTGGTACTAAAGAATTTATACAGTGGAATGAACTGTGGAGGTCGAGACTAGAAAGACAACAGGAATCAAAACAGTCATCTCAACAGCTGATGAAAAATAGCAATCCTGCATTGATTCCTCGTAACCACCGAGTAGAAGAAGCACTAGAAGCAGCAGTGAAACAAGGAGACTATAGTGTGATGGAGAGACTTCTTGATGTTCTTGCAAGACCTTACGATCACTTAAAAGAACAGGCTGATTATGCCACACTACCTCCAGTATCAAGTTGTACTTACCGAACGTTTTGCGGTACCTAGTTATAGAATAATTAGGAAATCAGAGCCAATAGATAAATTTAGTTACTAAACAACTTAAAATAGAAATTTAATTTAGAAACTATGTAAAAAGGTGAAGCTTTCGTTCAACTTATGATCGATAGGCTTCGCCTTTTTTCATTAATAAATCTTAAGGCATTAGAAAACTTTATTAGAATATAGGTTGTTGAATAATTACCTTTCTCCACATATAGGTTTAAGGAATTCAGGTAAATTCCTACTTATTCCAGGAAAACTTATTACACTCAACCCCTTGTTCTTTATCAAGTAGTTTGTCAATTAAATATAATAATAAAGTCCACATTACATGAGACTTATACTTGTTAAAGCCATATAATCTTGGATTTTCTAATACATAACGCATTTTTAAAATACTAAATAATTGTTCAATTGAAAATCTTTTTTATAAATCTTTTCTCCAATAGGAGATTGTAGATAAAGTAAACTTTTTACTCTATATTCATTTTTAATTGAACTGTAAGTTTTAGCCTTATGAAAATATCATAATTATATAATTGCTCTATCAATTGTTTACAGTTACTATCGTAAACATTAGACGTTGTAAAGCTTAAAGCTAAGGGAACTAAATCAACAGAGCTAACTAAATGTAATCTATATCCTTTATACCATCCTGAGCGAGTTGACTTTCCTGACCTAGCTTGTGAATCAAATCTAGAACTACATAAAGCAATAGAGTCTATAGAGCTAATTCTTACATCTGGACTTAATAATAATACAAACATCTTGTATATTTGATAGAAAACAGTACCTTTAATTTCTTTCAATCTAATACAAAAAGTTGAATGATCTGGGATATCAGTGAAGCCTATAGTCTTAGCAGACATAATATCATTTTTTAATGACCATTCTAATTCTCTAAAACAATATATTCTATTTACTACTCTATATAAGGCACATTGAATAATCAGGGGTTATCTTTTATCATGTTAAGTGTTACAATTATTATTAGTCGTCCTTTCTATTGATTGTTTGGTTAGCACTTAACATGATACTAGAAATGGACGACTTTTTTTAGTGGTAATTTTAGTTATTCAACAACTTAAGTATAAACTTACTTTAACTATTATATCAATTTCTCTTATAACTTTTAGGCCTAATAAAGGAGTGAAATATTGTTTCACATCTAAATATATTTAGTATATTCTTTGAATAGTAAAGTTTTATTGTTCTAAACTTTATTATTTGATATTATTTACTATATTAAAGGTTAGAATAATTATAAGAAGATAAAGCCTTAACTATGTAATTTATACTATAATTTATATACATGTTAAACATAAGGAGGAAAATTTTAATGGTTAAAAAAAATGAGGTATTAGACCTTTATATAGAAGATGTTATTTTTCCTAATAAGGGAATAGCAACGATAGATGATAAAAAGATAACGGTAAAAAATGCGATAAAGGGACAAAAGGTAAAGGCTAGAATAACTAAAAAACGTAAAGACAAAATAGAAGCTAATATATTAGAGATATTAGAAAAATCACCTGTGGAAAGCGATGCAGAGTGTAGACACTATGGGATATGTGGAGGATGTTCTTATCAGACACTACCTTATGAAGAACAGTTAAAACTTAAGGAAAATCAAGTTAAGAGACTATTAGACGAGGTCTTAACAGATGAATACGAATATTTAAATATAGAACCAAGTCCAACTAAGTTTGAATATAGAAATAAGATGGAGTTTTCTTTTGGAGATGCAGAAAAAGATGGAGAATTAGAATTGGGAATGCATAGAAAAGGAAGATTCTATGAGATAGTTACTGTAGATGGATGTACTATAGTAGATGAAGACTTTAAAGATGTGCTAATGACTGTTTTAAAATATTTTAGGGAAAAGGGCATATCTTTTTATAATAAAAAAAGACATGAGGGATATTTAAGACACTTAGTGGTTAGAAAAGCTATAAAAAATAAAGAGATACTAGTAAATTTAGTTACAAGTTCTCAAATGGACTTAGATCTTAAAGATTTAGTTGAAAAGGTTAAGAACTTAAATTTAAGTAGCAAGCTTAAAGGATTTCTACATACTATAAATGATAGTTTATCTGATGTAGTTCAAAGTGATGAAACTAGAGTGTTATATGGTCAAGATTATATAACAGAAGAATTATTAGGGCTTAACTTTAAAATATCAGCGTTCTCGTTTTTTCAGACAAACTCACTAGGAGCAGAAAGATTATATTCTGTAGTTAGAGATTTTACGGATTCATCTAAAGATAAGATAATATTTGATCTTTACTGTGGAACAGGAACTATAGCTCAAATAATGTCACCTATAGCTAAGAAAGTTTATGGAATAGAGATAGTGGAGGAAGCAGTAGAAGCTGCAAAGGTTAATGCTAAGCTTAATAATCTAGATAACTGTGAATTCATAGCTGGAGATGTTATGGAAAAAGTTGAAGAGTTAAAAGAAAAACCAGATATTATAATATTAGATCCACCAAGAGATGGTATACATCCAAAAGCTATTCACAAAATAATAGACTTTAACCCAGAACAATTTATATATGTATCATGTAAACCAACGTCTCTAGCTAGGGATTTACCTATATTTGTAGAGAGAGGGTATAAAGTGGAGAAAGTTAAGTGTGTGGATATGTTTCCTATGACTCCCCACGTGGAGACTGTGGTGAGGATAAAGAAAGGCTAAAATAAGTAGAGCAGAAAAGCCAGTAAATAAGAACCTCCAAGCATTACATCAATTTTGCCAGATGTTGGCTGGCAGATGATGTGCTTTGAAACTTCTATTTATATGTCTTAGGAAACATATCAAGGGCTTAAGTGTGTGATTGTGTTGACAGATTAGATAACAGCTGTTTTTAAGGTGTTGAGAATTATAATAAATCATATGATGATGGATTATTTGTAAATAATTTACAATATGTTATAATTTTAAATACAGATAAAGCGTTAAGGAGGTGGCGACTTGGCACAGCAATATACCAAAAAAATGATTCGCGAGGTATTCATAAAGATGCTGAATGAGCGTCCACTTAACAAAATCACAGTTAAAGATATTGCTACAGAATGTGAGATCAACAGAAATACTTTTTATTATTACTACACAGATGTATATGCACTTTTATCAGAGATATTCCAAACAGAACTTCAGACAGTCATTGATGAATATAATGATACACTCTCTTGGGAGGAGAGCTTCACTGTAGCTGCTAGATTTGCTTTAGAAAACAAAACAGCCATTTATCATGTATATAATTCCATGCAGAGAGAAGAACTAGTGAATTATATATACAATGTATCAGGAAATGTCATGATTCGGTATGTTGAAAAAGTAAGCGATGGTATCCCAGCTTCTTTGGAAGATAAAAAACTGATTGCCTCCTTTTATCAGTGTGCCCTCACTGAAATGGTACTACGCTGGATTGCTTCCGGAATGAAGGAAGACCCTGATACTATCATCAGACGAATCGGGCAGCTCTTCGATGGAAATATTGAGTTATCCCTTAAGCGAAGTGCTGGTTTAAATGATGTCTAATAAAAAGCAATAGAAGATTCCTTTTTTATCAGACACTTTAACCTAGATGCCCAAAAATTAAGCAAACAAACTGCGGTGTTCGAAATTCGAACACCGCAGTTTGTTTATCTAATGAAAAAGACACAAAAAAACTATATTATAGATTTATACAAATATTACAGATAATAAGTATTCATAAAGTTAAAGGAGGACTTATTATTTTACACCATGTGGGAATACTAATAGAGTGAACATAGGTGAACTCTAAATATGATAGTAGTCTTTAGAAGACTATTAAAAAATTAAGAAAGAAGGGGATAATATGAAATTAAAGACACATGATGATAGGCTTACGCTTACAAATGGAACTTATCATGCTTTAGTAAATGCAAGAAAGCCTAAAGGGATTGAAGACAAAAAAGCTTATTTAATTGGTACTGGAATTGCTTCTTTGGCTGCTGGTTGTTTTTTAATTCGTGATGCTCACATGGATGGTAGCAAGATTACCTTCTTAGAACAATTAGATATTCCTGGTGGATCTTTGGACGCCCAAGTTCGCCAGAATGCGGGTTATGTAGCACGTGGTGGACGTGAAATGGGTCATTATTTTGAGGTTTTATGGGGCTTGTTTAGTTCATTACCATCTACAGAAGATCCTAGTATGACTGTGTTAGATCATTTTTATTATACAAACTACGATGACCCAAACTTTAGCAATTGTCGTATTACTAAAAATCAAGGTGAGCGCTATGACAATGGAAAATTTAATTTGGGTCAAGACTTAGCAAAAGAATTAGCTGCTTTTGTAAGCATGACAGATGAAGAACTTCAAAATAAAACTATTGAAGATGTTTTTTCTGAAGAACTTTTAAACAGTGATTTCTGGACATATTGGAGAACAATGTTCGCTTTTGAAAACTGGCATAGTGCTTTAGAGATGAAATTATATATGAATCGTTTCATCCACCATGTTGGAGGATTACCAGATCTTTCTGCTTTACAATTTTCACGCCATGATCAATACACTTCATTTGTAAAACCTATGGTAAAATATTTGGAAGACCATGGTGCTAAATTTGAATATGGAGTCACTGTAGATAACGTTGAGTTCTCAATTTCAGATGATAAAAAAGTTGCAAAGAGAATAGTTGCAACAGATAAAACTGGAAAGGATATTTCCATTGACTTAACAGAAAACGACTTAGTATTTATCACTAATGGTTCTATGACTGAAGGTTCTGGATATGGTGATGACAATACTCCTGCACCATTTAATAAGGAACCAGAAGGATGCTGGAAGTTGTGGAGAAATATAGCGGCTCAATCAGATGAATTTGGAAATCCAGATAAATTCTGTACAGATCCAGAAAAATCTAATTGGGAGTCTTGTACAGTAACTTGTCATGATGAACGTGTTCCTGAGTACATTGAAAAGATTACAAAACGTTCACCATATGGCGGACGTACTGTAACAGGTGGAATAGTTACAGCACTTGACTCTTCATGGTTGATGAGTTGGACAATAAACCGTCAAGAACAATATTACGGACAACCTGAAAAAGACATTGTAGTTTGGGTATATGGTTTATTTTCTGATGTTCCTGGAGACTACATTAAAAAACCTATGAGAGATTGTACTGGTAAGGAAATCACAAAAGAATGGCTATATCATATAGGTGTTCCTACAGACAAAATAGAAGAATTAGCAGGATCATGTACTGCAGTTCCTGTTATGATGCCATTTATCACATCTCAATTTATGCCTCGTGAATTTGGAGATCGTCCATATGTTGTACCTAAGAATGCAGTAAACTTTGCTTTCCTTGGACAATTTGCTGAGACATTGGATGATCCAGGACGTGATACTGTATTTACTATCGAATACTCAGGACGTACAGCGATGGAAGCAGTATATGTTTTAACTGGAGTTGAAAAAGGAGTTCCTGAGGTATTTGCTTCGAGATATGATATACGCTATTTATTAAATTCAATTAAATGTTTATTAGATGGGGAGAAGCCAGAACTTGATTTACCTCCAATGACTAAACGTAAAATTTTAAAACAAGTAGCAGGAACAGACATTGAAAAGTTATTAAAAGAATATGAAATTATTTAATGACACTTATAATTAGATAAATTGATTAAAATCCCGAGTTTTAAAAAAATCGGGATTTTAATTTATATTCATTTATTACTCATATTGCTAATTGATATGTTAATAATATAATAGAATATCATGCAAAGGAGGAAACTTCTGTGAAAGAAAAAACAAATTTCAAGCAAGCTTATATTCCTACTATAGAAGAAATGCAAAGTTGGTATGAAGGTGATTTGCGCAAGGAAGCCTTAAAATTATCGGAATATGAAAATAATAAAAAAATAGTAGAACAAGGATCATTTTTTAAAGCTTTTAGGAAATTTGAAGAAAGGGACGATAGAATCGCTCTTGATTCTAAAAAAAATAATGTTTATTACAAAAAATATAAAGCTTATGTAGAAGAAGAAACAGCAAATAAGGGCAAAGAGATACAAGAAATTGAAAATTCAATCGAATATGAAAAGTTTTTTCTCCGTTGGGAAAGAAGGGTCAGTAGGGAGAGCAACAATTCCAATCACTATGGAAGTAATTCGGCTACAAGATATCGGGTTGATCGCATAGAAAAATTGGAAAAAGAATTAGAGAAACTTTTAGAAAACTCTCCGGAAGCATGGGAATTTTATTATAAACGCCAATTGATAAGTGATATAGAAACTCAACACCAACAGCGTTTAGTAACTGTCCCTTATGTGGTTAAAGCAAAACAAAAAGTAATAGATTCGTTGAATTTAGGTGTTCCCGTATATATTGTAGGACATTTAGGAAGTGGTAAAACACAATTAGCAACTGAAGCAGCTTTGGATTTTACTATTCAAAATAAAATACAAAGAGAATTAGAAGACAAAATGGAAGATTGGTTTTCTGCAAATCCAAATGCTACAGAAAAAGATGCTATTCAAAAATTTAGAGAATTTAATGAAGAAAGAAAGTTTTACTATAAAAATATTTTAACTAATGGAAGTAAAGAGGAAATAGAATCTTTACAGCCACTTTTTATTTCTGGTTCACATAATTTAACTTATGAAGACATGTTTGTAGAGAAAACTTTATCTCTCAAACACAGTTTCTCACAAGGTTCTTTTGCAGATTATCTGAATATGATTATAGAAGATTTTTATGAGTGGATGGATGAGCACAAAGCAAGGCTGGAACAGATGACTGATGAAGAGCAGTTACAACTTAAGATTCAAATATGGAAAAGTTTTTCTGATTTATTGGTAGCAAGTAATAGTGCTTTTGGTACTGAAATCAAAAAAATAGAAAGAGAAATTTTGATTGCGGTAAAAGAAGGTCGCACTGTAATAGTAGATGAATTAAATACAATTGCTATGCAAAATTTAATTGCTTTAAATGATATATTGCAACGTCATGCGGGAAGTACAGCTTATATTACAGGAGTTGGTCCTGTTTTGATTAAACCTGGATTTGGATTCATTGGCACAGGAAATTTGTCAACTCAAATGGTAAATTATGAAGGAACAAATGAGTTAAATCCAGCCTTTAAATCACGTTTTGTAACGATTGAATATAATTATGTACCACAAAAGATAACTGGATCCCTAGAAGATCAAGAGTTCCCAGAAGAAAATGAACTTTTCAGAATAATAATAGCACGATTAGCTGACAAAAATGGAAACATTCATATACCTGATTCCAAAAGGACATTAGAAGAATTGTTTCGCTTTTCTCAGTTGTGTAGAGTTACTCAGAATGTTTTTATGGGTAAGTGGAAAGATAATGAAGTCCAAAAAGATTCTGGAATGGATGAACTAGAGTTGAGAGAATCTGTATTATCAATCCGAAATATTTTGCATGTTTTAGATAATTGGAATCAAGGTGAAGAAAAAGATTTGAGCAAAGCTTTGTGGGATGGTTTTATTAGTTCAATCACTTATCCTGATGACCAAAACTATATTCTCTCACAAGCAGTGCGTTTTGGATTTTTTCCTATAAGCGAAGGATGGAATATTGAGACAAAAGGCATAGGAGAAGCCACGACAACATATGACGAAATTCGTACTCGTCCATATCACTATGTTCGTCCATCAATAGAAACTTTAAGCTATTTAGATGTAGTTCATCTGGTATTTGGGAAAGGAACTCCAAGAAAAACTTTGCCAAAAGGGCTAAAAGAAACTTTTGAAGCTGATATTGATGATTTATTGCAGATTGATGCGAAAAAATATCAAAAACTAGACCAACAATTATCTCATTTAGAGCATTCAAAAGATCTACTTGGATACTTGGAAGATAATGGAGGAGAAAAATGAAAATAAATTTGTCGGTAGACGGAAAGAATTTTAAGAGTCAAGTTAAAGATCTAAGAGAAAGACTGAATGAATGCCAAGCAAATGGAATTTTAGATGATGGTTTCGAAGAACAATTAAACAAACTTTTAAAAATAGAAGAAGAGTTATTGACTGATTTAATTCCGTATTACCGAGTTTATGCAAATGATATCCAAAAGACTTCAATGCAAATAAATCCGATAAAACAATTGGGAGCTTTTAGTTTTGATAGTTTTTTACAAACTACATTGAGGATTAATAAAAATCTTTTTATTACAAGTAGTATAGATAGAAAAGTTCAATTTTTTTATATAGATATTGTAGATGATTTTTTTGATCATAATCAAATAGAAGGAGAGTGGAGTCCTCCTATTAAAGAAATAAAAGAGACAATTTCGTTTATATATAAATTGAATGACAAAGAAATTTTGCTTTTGGGAGTCAGAGGGGGATGCTATATACTTTCAAGCGATAATTTCGATCAACTACCTAATGTGAACGGACAGATTAAAGTTAAAAGAATCCAAACAGATCATAATTTTAATGGATTTGGAAGATGTTTAGCAATTAAAGATAATTTATTTATGGTGGAAAATGGAGATGAAAAGTTAAATTTATTTGAAATAATAAAAGAAAATGATGAATATAGTTTGGTTTTTCATAAAGATATATATTGTACTATTCCAAATTGGACGTCATTTGAAAAAATAAATGACGATTATTTTGTAGTTGGAACAAAGATGGGAAAGTTATATTTTATTAAATATGATAACAGACAACTTACTATTATAGAAAAAATTAATTTTCTAAATGATGAAATAAGGCAAATTAGATGCTTAGAGGATGGAAATGGTAATAAGAATTCCCTTATAGTAACAGGCAATAAAGGGCAGCTTAAGATATTTTCTTTATATGAAAATTCAAAAACTATAAAAATAGAATTGAATGATTTAAAAGGTAATTTGTTTGACGTTCAATCTAAAAAAGGCACAGCTATAGTTTTAAGTGAAGATGGAATTATATACTTACTTGAAGAGAATTTTGGAAATTGGTATCTGAATGAAGAAGCGACGATCAAAGATTCCTTTTTTACAAATGTTTTAAATTTAGATATTTCAAAATATTTGCTCATGGATATGGAAGGTAAATTAAATCTGTTAGACATTGATCGAATTGATACACCAAAAGACTTGTGGGATCTGCCACTGTATCAATAGGAGGGGATGAGTATGCTTGACTTCGATGAACAAACTCTAATTGAAGAATCTAAAAAACATTGTGAAGAATTTTTGCAAAAAGAACAACGTTCGTTAGCCACATTTACAGGGGATTCTAGTTTAATGTATATTCCTGATTCAAAACTACAAAAATTTATATTAGATCCTTCTAAAGGAGTTTTGTACTTACCGTTGGAAAGTTTTTTGGATAGAAAATTAGATAGCAATCAAATCATGTGGCACATCTACTATGAGCTAGCCTTATATCCTGATTGGAAAAAACAAACTAAAAAATATCTGAATAGAAAAAAAGATTGGCAGAAAGAAATTGATCATATGACAAGTTATATTATGACTAGGATAAAAAAAGAAGGATTGGAAAATGACCCTGCATATCAACCCAAAATTATTTCTAATTATGTAAGAAAAGAAATTTTTGATTTGTTACATCTATTGGATAAACAGACATCATTTCTAAGAGTTTTGCAGATGTGTCCTATATATAGGGATGAAGAAAATTTTGGGAAAATTGTTTCATATATGAAACAAACAGGTAAGACCATTGAGTCAATTTCTCAAATGCCTAGACATAGAGCTTTTGCAAACAGTTTTTTAATTATTGAATTATATAAAATTAAGCCTAAAATCGAAGGATGTGTTGAAAATCTTTTTGATAGAAAAATTTTCAATCAGCCTTTTTTTGAATTTATTCATTATCAATTAGTAAAACAGATAAATAACGATAAAGGAATTATAGAAAGAGATCCATTCATTCGTTCTTTCATCTTTCCAACTTTTGAACAATTATGGAAACAAGAAATTGATGAAATGGTGTTTTATAAATCAAAAGGACAGAAAGAAGAGCAAGTTAAAGGAAGTGAAAATCCTTTTGAACAATCTAAATCAGATGAGATACCAAATTCACTGGAATCTACCCAGGAAGAAGTGGAAAAGATTTTAGAAGAAATGCTAGATCAACAAGATCAAATAAGTACTAGCATACAAAATACTATGCAAGGTAAGGTAGATTTAGAGCCTTATGGAATTAGCCAAGCAGATCAGCAATTGTTTCAATTTTATTCAAATAAAATGAAATCGGAAAGAGAACAAATGCGTCAATTTTGGAAAAAGTTGATAGGAGATGCAAAGAAAGAAATAAGTGTAAAAAAAGATGGTCAAATAAAGGGAAAACTAGATGTGGATAGCTTTATTAACTTTTATCCGGATTTTGTATAAGCTGAAAAAAAGGGAAATTATAAGAATCTTCCAATCTTTAATAGATATTTATTAGAGCCTCAGACAGACATATTGCCTGAAAGAATAGAGATTTCTTTTGTAATAGACAATTCAGGATCAATGAATGCGTCAAAAATTGAGGCTACAAGAAAAGCTTTGGCTGTGGTCTTGCTGTCAATAGATGATTTTAATCGATATTTGAAAAGCAATGCAGAACAATTGAATCAAAAAGTAGAAGTTTTAAGCGAAACCTGGTTTTTTGGCAGTAAGTATTATAATGTTAAAGAATTTAACGATAAAAATGTGAAGGAAAAAGAAAAAAGCGATATAATTCGCTCAATCATAAAGCTAAATGCAGCAGATGGAGCAACTGACGATGCAAGTTGCCTTAGAGAAATATCCGATGGAATTACGTCCATACAGGAAAGTGAACTCAAAAAAGGAAAACAAATAAAGATAATCTTCGAAATTACAGACGGTGCATCAAGTTTTCCAGGATCAGCAAAAGAAGCTGTGCAAGAATTATTATCTAAAAATGTCGAGATCTATGCATTTCAAATAGGAAAAAATAGTAAAACAAATGAAAAAATATTTAACTTCGTATGGAATGAAGGATACAAACAACCACACGGAGTAATGATTGGTGAAGAAGTAGAAAAACTACCCAAAGAACTGCTAAAAGTAGTAAGAAAAAATATGCGGTCTATTTTTAATAATTAGCTGGCATATTGAAATGATATGTAAAAACAATTTTTGGCTATGTAAATAATTTGAGAACTTTCATTTTTTAGATAATAATTGGGTAGCATCGAAGAACTTGGGGCAAGAGCGGTTGTTCATTTAAAGCGTAGTAATACAGATGGATGTACATTCAGATTTAGCATTTTCACCGAATGTTGATTATTATAAATTTCTAAAGAATATTTATGGAAAATTAAGTGTAGAACTTAAGGTAGGAACAATATTTGAGGAAGGAAGTGAACTTATTGACAGCAGAAATTACTTATTAGCTGCTGTTATTAATGGTTGAATAAACAAGATAAATTATGTGTACTATCAAGATTTGAATTATTTGGATATTACTGAATATGTTGTAGAAAATATTATTCCAGGAAAAAGTTTAAATTTAATTTTTGTAATCAAATAAAAGAAAGAGATATTTACTTGGAGGTCTTATATCCTTCTGATTTTCAAAAAAATGAAATGTATGGCTATGTAACTATTGATAAAAGCCATTTTTGTAGAATAAATTTAAAATATGAAAGTATTCAATATTGTATTTTGGTGGATGTTATATTTTATCAGTATGAGTATAGAGGTTGTACAGAAGAATTTTTAACATTTTTAATTAGGTATTGCACAGGAGCTGAACAGTATTGGTAAGCATCGTATCTATTTAATTATCTTAAGAAGTATAAAAGATATTTTAGAGAAGAACATTTTTAAAGAAGATGGTGGGCAAAGAAACTATATTCTTAAATAATCAAAAAGTTACAATTTAATCTTAATATTTATATAGTAAAAGGTGCTTTCTAGAAAAATTTTAAAAAACACTTTTTGTTGACTCTCACATGATGTCAGAGTATACACTGAGTTTATATAAAATAAAAATCATGTGGAGGAATTAAATATGAAAAATTTTCAAGTAAGTCCTATTGGAAAAATCAATATCAATGAAGATGGAATGTTTATTGAAATTAAATCCAATTATATTCCAGCTCTACAAGCATTAGATGGATTTAGTCATATTAACATCATTTGGTGGTTTAGCAACTTTGATAATAAAGAAGCAAGGAATACTCTTGAAATACCACAACCATATAAAAAGGCTCCAGATATAATGGGGATATTTGCTACAAGGTCACCTGTTCGTCCAAATCCTATTGCTTTGACTGCAGTACAAGTTATTAACATTGACTATGAAAAAGGTATTATTCAAATTTCTTATATTGACGCTAATGATGGCACACCTATACTTGACATAAAGCCATATACTCCAAGCCTTGACAGAGTTGAAACTCCTAGAGTGCCACAATGGTGCAGCCACTGGCCGAAAAGTTTAGAGAAATCTGGAAGTTTTAATTGGGAAAAGGAATTTAATTTTGTATGAAGATCGATAGAATAATTTTAATTGTAAACTATCAATCTTCTTTTATTGTTATAGTAGAGTGTAAAATTTGGAAATTAAAGAAGGAAACAATGAAAGGTTATGAATATGAGAATTACATTATTTATGGTGCTCATATTAAGAATTTATTTATGATGTTGCTTAAGAATGCCGGGATGAATATTGCATCTTGACTAGTTGGATAAAGCATATTGAAGTTTAGTTGAACAAGCACTATAATATCTCCATATAGAGGTGATAGTAATGTTCAAGATAGGTGAGTTTTCAAAATTAACACAAGTATCAGTGAGAATGCTAAGATATTATGATGAAACCGGTCTATTAAAACCTGCAAAAATAGATAAATTCTCTGGCTATAGGCTATACTCTACAGAGCAAATTCCTATTCTCAATAAAATTATTTTTCTGCGGGATATAGGATTTAATGTGTCAGAAATTGCAATTGCTCTTAACTATTGGGATAATACTTTTATTACAAATCAACTTGAAAATAAACGTCTAGAAATCGAGAACATTATTCAGATAGAACAGGATAAATTGAGTAAGATAGAATTAGCAATAAAAGATATTCAAGAAGAAAAAATGTCAATTCACTACAATGTTACTATTAAAAGTATACCTAGTTATCAAGTTCTTTCTTTGAGAAAAGTAATTCCTAATTATTATGCGGAAGGTGAGCTTTGGAAAGAAATGTGTGCATTTGCAAATGAAAATAATATTTTCATATCTAGTAATACTTTTTCTATTTATCATGATACAGAATATAAAGAAAGAGATGTTGATGTTGAACTATGTGCACTTGTAGACAAAATAGGTGAAAATATGAATGGATTTGTATATCGCAATACAGAACCTATACAAATAATGGCTTGCACAATGGTATATGGAGAGTTTAAGAATATTGCCAGTGCTTTTATATCCTTTGCCAATTGGTTACAGGAACATAATCAATATAAAATGACTGGCAAAAGTAGACAAATAGTTCATCGTGGACCATGGAATGAGAAAAATCTTGATAAATATTTAACTGAAATTCAAATTCCACTGGAAAAAATATAGTAAAAAAACGTCTTCTAGAAAAGTTTTTGCAAAACGTTTTTTACTATATTTTCTAATATACTGTCAAAGATTATATTGAATTTACAGTAAAACAAAACTCATTTAGAAAAATACATTTATGAAAAATTAATTATTGTAAATGTGAATCAAAATACCAGAAATTATATTTTCAAGTATCTTAACTATATAAATTGTAGTAGTTTTAAAATTGCTCTTTAGAGTATTTCTTATTTTTGAGTTCTCACATTTTTAAGATATACTTCTAGAGTATCCCAATTTGGTGTTGAAATATTTGCTTGTTGTTTTAAGTCATCAAATGCATCATGCAATGCTAGCATTTCATCAACTGCTGACGTGGCATGATCACTTATTGAAAGTTTACCAATAGGAGTTGCTGTTGCAATCTTTAATAATATATAGAACATAAATCGTTTTTTACGGATAAATTCTTCTTCATTTGCAGGTACAATACTGTAGCCTAGAGTTTCTAAAACTTTATATCCTTCATCAATTGCATCAATAATTTGATTTAGAAGTTTTTTGTCTTTAGAAGCCTTGCGTAAATTACCATTACAGGCATAAGTAGCGTAGCATAGAGGCATAATAAGAGCAATGTGACTTTTAAGCCAGGAGTCCATATTATCAAAATATGTTAGTTTATATTTTGTATTTGCAAAAGCATTATCTATCAAGGAGCGCCATGACAAATTATTATTCAGTCCACCCAGCTCCATATGTCCACCTGCACGTACACAAACAACACGACCATTTTCTCTACGTCCTCCAGTGCTTTGAAAGCCGAATGCCACTTGCTTTTCAACAGAACTGTTTTTTAATACATAATCTTGCATCGTATAAGCATCTGCATTATTACCAACAAAGATAATATGACGACTTCGATTTTCTGCTAAAATAGGTAATATAGCTTTTAAATGTGTATATTGCATTACAACAAAAATAAGATCATATACATCCTCAGGTGTTAATTCATCAATAACATTAACTTTATCAATAGTGGTTTTGCGCTGAATATAGTGGCGAATGATAAGGCTATTTTCCTTAAGTTCTTTTAAACGCTGTCCTCTGGCAAGAACTGTGACATTATTACCAGCACGCACTAATACGTGGGCTAGATAACTTCCTACAACACCTGCACCATAAACTAATATTTTCACTTGGTTGACCTCCCTTTACTATATTTTTTCAAATTAGTATAATTTATATAAAAATTGCAATATAGTTGTTAAATAATAACTATATTGCTAATTAATTTTTGATTAATCATTATATTATAAATTTCCTTAAAAGTCGAATATTTCATAAACTCTTGGAGAGGGATATAGTTGCTTCAATTTCAAATATTCCTTTGCAGGTTCTTGTGAATGGAAGCTAAAAAAAAATTATGAAATATTTCTATGATATTCAATGTTAAATGTTTAGAAAATAATATAAAAAGGATTCCTCAACAAAATAAGTATGTATAAAGAAGATAATATTTATATAAGAAAATTTTTAAAATTTATCTTGAAGAGAACCTTATGAGGTGTGGGAAGAAGAAAATGGTGTTGATTGAGAGATAAATATCTTGATAAAATAGAGTACGTACCTTTTACTTAATGATTATTATTTTTCAAAGGTGAAGGAGGTATAAAAATGGACTTATTTTTTAAAGAGTTAGAAAAAGATGCAAAGAAGTCAACTGCAATATCAATTGACTTCTTTTTGCATATGTACTTTACCCTGTCTTAAATGTCTGTACAATATTCAGCACTTATTAATAGGTTAAAGCACATAATGAAAAACTTAACCTGCAAAGACAGCAGACTTTATTTGTAATTTTTCTTTTTTAGTACACAGTCTTTTCATTTAACCACTCAATCTATAAAAAGTCATTAAAGGTTTTAACTGCTAACTTTCATTGTTATAATTGATTGATAAAATTCCTGGGCATATTCATTCATCAGACGCATTGTATTTCTCATATCACTCTCTTTGGCATCCGGATGAATTGCACAAATACGTAAAACTTTTTTACCATTCAGTTCTGTGGTAAAGACACCTGCGTAACCATTATTAATAATTGCTTTAGAAATGTTTTTATTAAGCTCATCTATTTGCTCTTCTGTTATTCCAGATGGAGCAAAGCGGAAGTTAATAATGGCAAGTTGTGCATGGGAAATAATCTCCCAATCTTTTTTCTTTTTCAATTCATCTTCTGCCCATTCAGCAAGTTGGAATCCATGTTCTATTGCTTCAGCAATGGCGTATGATCCCATTACTTGAAGAGTAAACCACAATTTTAGACCACGGGCTGGTCGTGTAAGTTCTATTCCCATATCTCCATAGTTTACTTGGTTTTCTTCTGCTTCCAGATCCTTAAGATATTCTGGATGGGTATTAAAGCTATTGAACAGATTTAATCTATCCTTTACTAGAACCATACCGCAACCATAGGTTTGAAATAGCCATTTGTGAGCGTCCCAACTGATGCTGTCTGCGTTTTCGATTCCTTTAAGTAGGTGCTTATATTTTTTTGTCAATAACACAGAAGCTCCATATGCACCATCTACATGCATCCACATGCCATAGTTATGGCATAAAGAGCTGATTTCCTCAAGTGGATCAATGCTTCCAGTATTGGTAGTTCCGGCACTTGCAATCACAACGAATGGAATAAGTCCATCTAATATATCCCTTTCAATGGTAGCTTTTAATTGCTCTATATCCATTCGGAACCAAGGATCAGTAGGTATTTTCCTAATCCTAGAGTTTGGAATTCCGATAATACGCAACCCTTTTGCAACAGAACTGTGAGTTTGGTCTGAAACGTAGGCAACACCTAAGTGTTGTTTTTCCTCTTTTAAGATTGTATCACGGGCAGCGGTAAGTGCTGTCATATTTGCCATAGAACCACCAGAAACAAATAGCCCTCCAGACTTCTTTGTATATCCAGCTTGAGCACAAAGCCAGTCAATCAACTCCTGTTCGATACAGCTTGCAGCAGGACTTGTTGCCCAGCTTCCAGCATGAATGTTGTAAGCAGCTGTCATAACATCACCAAGCCAGGATATCATAGAGGCAGGTCCTGGAACGAACCCAAAAAATCTAGGGTGATTTACACTTGCCCTGTATTTATAAACCTCTTCAATCATTTCGTTTACTACAGTATTTATAGGACATCCTTTAGCAGGTATACCAATTTTTTTAAGATTTGCAATTTGATTCTCATCGGCTTCCTGCATAATTTTATGAGCGGCTAATTCCCGCTTGTCAGCACAAAATACTTGAATAAAATCCTCAACTGCACGTTGTACTTGATTATTTAATGTCATTTCCTGTTTATTCATTTTACCGTCACCTTATATATCTAGTATATTGGAAATATCTAGTTAAAAACTTGACATTTCTCATTACCAATAGTACCATGTAGCCATGTATTTGTAAAATTCATAGATTTCATAATATATATTAAAAAAATTAATAGGTGATAAAAATGGAGTTTAGAAATATTGCAACCTTTTTAAGGGTAGCGGCAACAAAAAATTTTTCAAAGGCAGCGGAGCAACTGGGCTATTCTCAATCTACTGTCACAGTTCAGATACAGCAATTAGAAAAAGAGCTTGGCACACAACTCTTTGAAAGAGTGGGTAAACATGTAAACTTAACAAATCAAGGAGAGGCTTTTATTTTTCATGCCAATGAAATCATGAGAGTCACTAATGCAGCTATGACATTTGCAGTTAATGCTGAAGTTCCTAGAGGATCTCTTCGTATAGGAGGGGTAGAATCACTTTGTACAGCTATACTTCCAGAACTATTGCTTAAATTTCATCATGTTTGTCCACAGGTAGAGACAGTTATAAAAACTGCTACCACAGAAGAGCTTATAGACATGATTAAATGCAATGACATTGACCTACTTTTTACATTGGATCAAAAGATATACGGTTCAGAATGGGTGAGGACAGTGCAACAGAAGGAAGACATTGTTTTTGTGACCTCTAGTGGCCATTCATTTATAGATGGGGAAAAGATTGACTTACAAGATATTATCAAAGAGCCATTTATATTGACGGAAAAAGGTGGAAGTTATCGCTACGAATTAGAAAGAATGCTCGCTGCAAAGGAAATGGAGATTAAGCCTGTGTTAGAGATTGGCAACACCGAAACCATCATTCATCTGCTAGAAGAAGGTGTAGGAGTTTCATTTCTTCCTTTGTTTTCCGTAAAAAAGGCAATCAAGCAGGGGACTTTATCTCGTATTCAAACGGATATTACAACTATTCAGATGTGCAGTCAGCTCCTCTATCATAAGAGCAAATGGGTGACTCCACAAATGCAAGCATTTATTAAAATAGTTCAAGATTTTTATAAAAGAGAATAAAATAATAGGGCTGTGATACTAAATAATTAGTACACAGCTTTTTTATATGAAAAATATTGAAAAAATTTTTGCAGCATAAATTTAGATATAAATCAAATCAAAAATTTTGAGATTTGGAACTAAAAAATGTTGAACCTAGCGTTTATTGCACTTATATTTAATGTCTAACCTAACTTTATGATTAAAATACTTATCCTTATAGTTAGAATGATTATTCATAAAATCTCTAAGTAAAATTAGATTTTCTCAATTTTTATCTCCATGTTCAATAATATGAAGTTTATACTTAATAGTAAATTTGTTTACTGCCATTGATAATATCATTAATAGAAGTAGTTAGCCATTCTACAGCTTTATCAGTGTCCCTTTGTTCAATGTAATCACACAAAACAGCTGTGTTTTTGTGTAAAGACTCTAAACCATATAATCTACAGAAACGTTCCCACAAAGATAGAATAGGAACTTTAAATGAGAAGAAAATTAGAGGCATCAGTGTATTTCCAGAAAGGAAGGCAAGCTCATGCTGAAAATGAAAAGCCAGCTCAGAAGCCACTTCTGGAGAGTCTGTCTCTTCCATTTGTTTTACATATCCCTTTAATATGGCAATTTCATCATCTGTAATCTTGGGAATACATAACTTTACTGCAAGACAGTCAAATGCAATTCTAAGCTCTAAGATAGAACGTATTTCTGCCTCTTTCAATATCCCACCATTATAATTCATAATGGAAATTAGGGTTTCCATAGTTCCATTTCTACGATAATCAGCTACAAAGGTACCTACTCTTGGCTTAACCAATAAAAATCCTTTTCTCGCCAATTCGGAAATACCAGCATTAACTACAGCTCTGCTAACTTGCATGGATTCAGCGAGTTCTCTTTCTGAAGGAAGTTTTTTCCCGATGGGCAGTTTGCCAGATAGAATCATGATCTCCAGTTCTTTAATAAACAATTCTTTTAACGATGGTGAACTCAATTTTTTAAACTCCATATGGTCTTGTCACTCCTTTAAACTGGTTGTGGTATGTACACAAGCCAATAATAATTATAATGTAATATTACTAAAAAAACAAGAAAAAAATAGAAATAAATCAATTAAAATACATGGAAAAATATTGAATATATATCGTATTTATGTTAATATTTTCCTGAAGCTATATCTGTCATACTGGTATGACCAGAGAAATATATATTATAAAATGGACAGTTCACTATCCTAGGATAGTGAACCTAGAGTAAATAAGGAGGGGATTTGAAATGTTTATATTCAACTACGAAGGCGGTGCATCCGCAATTTCTGTGTGGCTTGTTTGGATATTGGTATTTGTTCTGTTATTTGCTTTAAATGAAGTAACAAGAAGATCCAAGAAAGCAGGATTTTTATGCTTTATTATCATGCCTATTATACTTTCTGTTCTCTGGTTTACAGTATTGAATGATACTACCTATACCGACTGGTTCCATCTTGCTAAGGTATATTCTTCTATTGCAGGTTGTATTGGCTTTTGGTGTATTCGCTATTTACATGGAAAAAATAAGAAAACCGGGAAAGAATGGCGTCTTTCTGACAGTCGTTTTGCACTTTATTTCCCACCATTGATTCTTGCAATTAATATCTGTGAAGCAGTAGTTCGTGACATCGAAGTAGGACTTAAATATTCACAAGGTGGAATTCTTGCTAATGAAGCAATGTATGTACTTGGTGGTCCATGGAATTTCATGAATGCAGCAGCAGGTATCATAAATATCATTGCTATCACTGGATGGTGTGGCATCTGTATCCGTAAAAGAACTGACAAAGATAGAAGCCAAGATATGTTATGGCCAGATATGATGTGGTTTTGGATTGTAGCTTATGATATTTGGAACTTTGCATACACATATAACTGCTTACCAGGTCATGCATGGTACTGTGGATTTGCTTTACTGTTAGTTCCTACTCTATGTGCATTTACCATTGGTAAAGGTGCTTGGTTACAACATCGTGCTCACACATTAGCACTTTGGTGTATGTTTGCACAAACTTTCCCATCATTTATTGATAAAGGAAGATTTGCTGTATCTTCTACATATAATACTACTGCATTAACTATATGGAGTTTTGCAGCATTAGTAGCAAACATTGGAGTATTGATTTTCATGGGTTATAAGATTGTGAAGACCAAGAGAAATCCATACAAAGATGAACTTTATGTAGATATGAGAAGATATCAGGAAATAAAATCATTTGCTGAATAATAAAATATTTGGAGGTTAAAGTTATGGATAATTTTAGAGTTCTTGAAATTAAACAAAGTGTTTTTGAAGACAATGATCGTCAAGCGAAGTTACTTAGAGAAGATCTGAAAAAAGAGAAAACTTTTTTACTTAATTTAATGTCATCACCAGGTTCCGGAAAAACAACGACTCTTACAAAAACGATTAATGCTTTAAAGGATGAAATGAATATCGGAGTTATGGAAGCGGATATTGATTCTGATGTTGATGCTCACACTATTTCTGAAACTGGTGTAAAAGTAATTCAATTGCATACAGGCGGTATGTGCCATCTTGATGCAGATATGACAAAGCAGGGTTTAACTGGTTTAGGAACTGAAAATATAGATTTTGCTATTTTAGAAAATGTAGGGAATTTAGTATGCCCTGCAGAATTTGATACCGGAGCATCAAAAAATGCAATGATTTTAAGTGTGCCAGAAGGTGACGATAAACCACTTAAATATCCTTTGATGTTTTCAATTGTTGATGTTCTTTTGATAAATAAAATAGATGTATTGGAATACTTCGATTTTGATTTAGAAGCATGTAAAGAAAGAGCAAAAAAATTAAATCCAAATATTAAAATTTTTGAAGTATCTGCAAAGACAGGTGAAGGAATTGAGAAATGGGTAGATTGGCTACGTACTGAAGTGAAAAAGTGGAATAACAATTAGCACTATCATAGTCTCTATTGGAGGGTAAAACTTATGGTTAAAGAAAAGGTACTTGATCTTGCCAATCATATTAGCAACAAAAAACGAGGTTCAAAAAATGAAATTAAACCAACAGATCCAGAATATATGATTCTTGAACCTGTTGTTACAGAAGAAATGGCGGAAGTGGCACTTTGTATGAAAATACGTAAAAAAACAACTGCGAAAGAGCTTGCTCCACTGTGTGGTAAATCTGTAGAGGAAACCACTAAATTATTATTGGATTTGGCAGTTGCTGGTGTTTGTTTTGTAAATGAAATTGATGGAGTAGATCACTTCTGGTATGAAACTTGGGTTCCAGGTATTATGGAAATGATGGTTAACAACAAAGAAAATGTTGCAAAATATCCTCAAATTGCAGAAGCTTTTGAGGCATATGGAAGAGTAAGAGGACCAAAAACCACAGGTAATTTTCCTGTAGGGGTAGGGCTTATGCGTGTTATTCCTATCGAAAAAGCCATTGAAGGTGAAACTAGAAGAGCATCTTATGAGGAAGTTTCTAAATATCTTAATGAAAATGATATCTTCACAGTTTCAGATTGTTCTTGTCGTACGGCAAGAGAAGTTATGGGAGAAGGCTGCGGTCATTTAAAAGAAGATATGTGTATTCAGATGGGGCATGCTGCTGAATACTATATTCGCACAGGCAGAGGTCGTCAGATTACTCGTGAAGAAGCTTTTGAAATTATTAAAAGGGCAGAAGAAAATGGTTTGATGCATCAGATACCAAATTTGGATGGTTCAGGAAAAACTCATGCAATCTGTAACTGCTGCGGGTGTTCTTGTCTTTCTTTGAGAACCGCTGAGATGTTTATAAACGCTGACATGGTACGTTCAAACTATGTTTCGCTTGTAGATAAAGATAAATGTGTTGCCTGTGGAGAGTGTGTTCAAAATTGCCCAGTTAATGCATTGCAATTGGGTCAAAAACTGTGTTCTAAGACACCGGTTACTGAAGAAATAAAAAGAAAAGAGACTCCACGTGATACAGAGTGGGGTCCGGAGAAATGGAATCCAGATTATCGTATTAATAGAAAAAATGTAGTTGATACTGGTACGAGTCCTTGTAAAACAGAATGTCCTGCTCATATTGCTATTCAGGGTTATATTAAGCTAGCATCCCAGGGGAAATATACAGAAGCTCTTGAGCTTATCAAGCATGAAAATCCCTTTCCAGCAGTATGCGGGCGTATTTGTCCAAGAAAGTGTGAATCTGCGTGTACAAGAGGTGATATTGACGAACCTATTGCTATCGATGAAATCAAAAAATTCATTGCAGAACAAGACTTAAATACGGATCGTCGCTATGTACCTAAACGAAGACATAAATATGGTAAAAAGATTGGGGTTATCGGTGCAGGTCCATCTGGACTTTCTTGTGCTTATTATTTAGCTATTGACGGTTATAAGGTA
This sequence comes from Gottschalkia purinilytica, assembly GCF_001190785.1. Lineage (NCBI taxonomy): Bacteria > Bacillati > Bacillota > Tissierellia > Tissierellales > Gottschalkiaceae > Gottschalkia > Gottschalkia purinilytica. The sequence continues at coordinate 120,534 of NZ_LGSS01000007.1, forward strand.
ACAGTATTTGAGAAACAAAATGAACTTGGGGGAATGTTAACACTTGGGATTCCTTCTTTTAGACTAGAAAAGGACGTAATTAATGCTGAGATTGATATTTTAAAAGAATTAGATGTTGAGTTTAAAACAGGTATTGAAGTTGGTAAAGATGTAACTATTAATGACTTAAGAAGTCAAGGATATGAAGCATTTTACCTTGCAATCGGTGCTCAGGCAGGAAGAAAACTTGGTATAGAAGGTGAAGATGCACAAGGGGTTATTTCAGGTATTGATTTTTTAAGGAATGTAAATTTAGGTGACAACTCTAAACTTAAAGGAAATGTAGTTGTAATCGGTGGAGGTAATGTTGCTATAGACGTTGCAAGAACTGCTGTAAGAGTTGATGCTTCAAAAATAGATATGTTTTGCCTTGAAAGCCGTGAAGAAATGCCAGCTCTTGAAGAAGAGATTGACGAAGCTTTATCTGAAGGTATTACAATAAATAATTCCTGGGGTCCAAAGTCTATTATTACAGAAAATGGACGTGTTGTTGGTGTAGAATTTAAAAAATGTATTTCTGTTTTCAATAAAAATGGAAAGTTTAACCCTCAGTATGACGAAAATCATACAATAATCGTTGATGCAGATTATGTACTGCTTTCAATAGGTCAGGCAATAGACTGGGGAAACTTAATTTCAGACAGCAAGATTGAATTGAATCATAACAAGACAATCAAAGCTGATCCTGTTACATTACAGACAGGAGAGCCTGATATATTTGCTGGTGGAGATGTATTTACAGGGCCTAGATTTGCTATTGATGCTATTGCTTTAGGTAAAGAAGGTGCTATTTCAATTCATCGTTATGTTCATACAGGGCAAAGTTTAATTATTGGTCGTGACAGAAAAGAATATCATTCATTAGATAAGGCAGAGACTATATTTGATGGATACGATACTCTTCCAAGACAGAAAGCAAGGCATGTGGATGGAGAAAAATCTCAAAAAACCTTTAGGGATTTGCGTGGTACCTTTACAGAAGAACAGATAAAGAAGGAAACGGAACGATGTCTTGGCTGCGGCGCTACTGTTGTAGATGAGTTTCTCTGTGTAGGATGTGGTCAATGTACAACTAAATGTAAGTTTGATGCTATTTCACTTGTTAGAAAATATGATGGTGAAGGTGTAGCCTACGAAGATATGAAAGCAGTAGTTGTTAAACAAGTTTTTAAACGTAAGGGGAAAATTGCAGTTAAAAAGGTCAAGAATTTATTTAAGAATAATTAAGTAGAGGACTTTTACCATTGTAAAGGATAGGTGATTAATTTGCATGAATTAGGTGTTGTAATTGAGGTTGTTAGGATAGTAGAAAAAATTGCAAAAGAAAATCAATTAACTAAAGTTGATACATTGGTACTGCAAATCGGAGAGCTTTCATCAATGATTCCTATGTATGTAGAGCAATGTTATCCCGCCGCAGTTGATGGTACAATATTGCAAGACACAAAATTAGAAATTGAGATATTACCAGGCAATGCTCTTTGTAAAGATTGCAACAAAGTTTTTAATCTTATTCAAAACCATAAAAGATGTCCGAACTGTGGAAGTATTCGTTGGGAAATATTAAGCGGAAGAGAGTTTTTTATTAAGGAAGTCATAGCCTGCTAAAATAAAAATCAGAAGACCTCTTTTAGTTATTATAGTGACTAAAGGAGGTCTTTAATATAGATATATATAGTTTTTAATTAGAATTTAATTATACGTGATTTTAATTTTTATAACAAATTTTTTTACTCTGAAAAAATATTATACGTCTCCTAAAACTCAGCAACTTTAGCAAGACATTCAAAAATTCTAGAATAATTAAGATATGAAACCCTAAAAGTACAACTAGTAGACATGTTCCCATAGACAGTACATATGGACTGTGTAGAACTAATAACGTATCGAGATAAAAAGACAAATAAAGTACTCTGATTACAAGATGTTGGGGGATTGAGATCGAAAAGTGAATAATAACTAGGATAAAGATGCCTCTTTTTTGCTCTTATTTTTTAAAATAAATACCACAAAAGATCGCCAGTCCAATACTTATTTTAATGCTTATAACTATTATCTATGATCTCTACATTGTTATTAGAAGGATATAAAGATAAATAGCTATTTAGATTTGTGATATATGTTATGATAGTTGAGAACGAACTAAAAAGAAATGAGAGGGAACACATGAAAACAGAAATTGATTTTCTAACAAAGCCTACTTTGAAAGGAGAAAAGGTAATTTTAAGACCTTTTGCAACGGAAGATTGGGAAAAAATGATACCTCTGTTAACAGATCCAGAAGTGAAACGCTTAACTGGATCAGTTGCTAATGATGAAGAGGCTAATGCGCCTATCAGTTCTGAAGAAGCTGAACATATTAAGCAATGGTACCAAAGCCGTAATCAGCAAACGGATCGATTAGACTTGGCTATTATTGAAAGAGCGAACGGAAAATTAGTAGGCGAAGTTGTATTCAATGATTTTGAAGAAACTACACGAAATGTAAATTTTCGTATATTGATTGGAGCATCAGGTCGTGGTAAGGGACTAGGAACTGACGCTACTGCATTATTTCTGCAATATGGATTCGAAGTGCTCGGACTTCATAAAGTAGAATTGGAGGTTTATAGCTTCAATCCTCGAGCAGAAAAAGTCTATCGTAAAAACGGGTTTGTATTGGAGGGCATAAAACGAGAAGACTTTTTATATAATGACGAGTATATTGATACCAAGATCTTCGGATTGCTAAAAAAGGAGTATGAAGGAAGATAATAATTCTAGCATGGATGAGTAATTTTGGTATTTAACAAACATTGTTCATTAAAGAAAAAGGGAAGGTTTAAAGTTGACTATATGAATGATTAGACTCATGTAGAATATCGGATAAAAATTAAAAAATTCAAAAGCACTGAGATAATAGAATTCTATACTTTTGTTATTATATAAGAATAAAAATACAATTTAGTAATATGATATTAAGTATATATCCTAGGCAGATGTGTTTTTCGAGATGAGAAACATATCTGCTTTTTTATTATTAAACTTTCAATATACATTTCCTATCACTTTTCATTTTTTCAGTTTTTTTAGTGTACAAAGGATTAGTGTTAGTTTTAAATTGTGGAAACAGAGTATTTTAGATGTATTTCATATGATGTTAAATACGGAAAGTATAGCATGACTATATCTTTAAAGTGTAATCATATAATAACATCTTGCCTAATTTAAAATAAACATTTGCTTTTAGCTCATAAGCTTCGTCTTATGAGCATTTTTCTTACCCTAAAAAGAGAAAAGAAGTTTTGATTATCGATTATTTGATTCAATACTAAGGATTAATAGAAAAAATAATATATTTAGTATTTTTTTTTATTATGTGTCAATACTAGGAATAGCTTATTGAAGTTAGGAGATTATTTATGTTTACATTACTTAAGAACGGAGATTGTTATATTCCTGAAAGTATAGGTAAAAAAGATATTTTAATTGCATTTAATAAAATATATAGAGTAGAGGATGAAATTTCTAAGGAAAAACTATGGGATGCAAAAGTTATTGACTGTACTAACAAGATAATTATCCCTGGTATAATTGACCAACACGTTCACATTATTGGAGGAGGTGGCGAGGAAGGTCCAGCTAGTAGAATTCCTGAAATACAATTAAGTGAAATTGTTAATGCTGGAGTAACTACAGTAGTAGGAGTTTTAGGACTTGATAGTATTACAAGAAATATATCAAATCTATTAGCCAAGGCTAATGCGCTCCAAACTGAAGGTATTACATCATATATTTATACAGGAAGTTATTCTATTCCTACCTCGACTTTAACAGGGAAAGTAGTTAATGATATTTCACTTATAGATAAAGTAATAGGTGTTGGTGAGATCGCTTTATCTGATTATAGATCGTCACACCCTAGTCTTCAAATGTTGAAAGAACTTGCCAGTGAGGCAAAGATAGGTGGCTTAATAGGGTCAAAAGCTGGAATTGTTCATATTCACGTTGGAGATGGTAAAGAAGGTATAGAGCTTTTATTTAGATTAGTTCAAGAATCTGATTTTCCAATTGATATGTTTATTCCAACCCATATAAATAGGAATAAGAAACTTTTTGAACAAGGCATGGAATTTCTTGATATGGGAGGATTTATTGATATTACTGCAGGTGAATCTTCAGAAAAAGGGTATAGTTTGCCTGATGCAATAGAAATACTTATAAAAAATAATAAAAACTTAGATAATGTGACGGTATCTTCAGATGGTAATGGCAGCAATATGGGTAATGGCATATGTAAGATGTCTCAATTATTTACTGATATGAGAGACTGTATTATTGAAAGAAAAATAGATATAACATCAGTTTTGAAAACTGCAACAGTAAATGTGGCTAAGTTTCTAAAAATTTACCCTAAAAAGGGTACTATTAAAGTTGGAAGTGATGCTGACATTCTTGTTTTAGATAAAGAGACACTTAATATAGATACTGTGATTATAGGTGGAGAAATTTTTATGAAAGATGGCAAAATAATTAAAAAAGGTAAGTTTGAAAGTTATATTAACTAATTATGGAGGTTATGCATGCAAGCAGATAAAAAAGGTGTTCTTTTAATAATAGGTGGAGCAGAAGACAAAGAGGAAGAAATGACAATACTTAAGAAATTTACTAGGCTTTTAGAACACGATGATTCAAAACTTTTAGTGTTAACTACAGCAACTAAAGAGCCAGATTCTGTCGGAGATAATTACCGCAAAGTTTTTGAAGAACTGGGTATGACTAATATAGATATATTAAATATAGATAGTAGAGACGATGCTAATGATAAAGTGTATATTGAAAAAATAAGAGAATCTGATGGAATTTTTTTCACTGGTGGAGATCAACTAAGAATTACTAGTATAATTGGAGGAACTAAGGCAGGTGAAGCTTTATTCGAGTGCTATTTAAACGGTGGAATTATAGCTGGAACGAGTGCTGGAGCTTCTGCAATGAGTAATATTATGATAGTTGAAGGTGATAGTAATGAACCACCACGAAAGTGCATTTTAAAGGTTGCACCAGGTTTAAATTTATTAAACAATACAATAATTGACCAACACTTTGCTCAAAGAGGAAGAATTGGACGTTTAATTTGGGGTGTAGCACAAAATCCAGATATTTTAGGAATTGGAATAGATGAGGATACTTCAATAATTGTGTATTCAGACAATACCTTTGAGGTACTTGGGACAAATTCAGTAACTATTGTTGATGGTAAATCCATTAGAAGTTCTAATATTTCCGAACTTAAACCAGATGAAGTTCTAGCAATAACAAATGTAATATTACATGTATTGCCAGAAGGATATAGTTTCGATTTGAAAAATAGAGAGGTTTTTAGATCATAATAATCTATGCTTTGTAAGATAAAGTAGGAGGGAATGAATTTTGAAGATTATAGATATAAACGTGTTTAGAGGAAGAAATATATATAGTCATAAACCCGTAATCAAAGTATTAATCGATCTTGAAGATTTAAGTGATAAAACTACAATAGAATTTGATAATTTTAATGATTACTTATTAGATCTATTTCCAAGTTTAATAGAGCATCATTGTGGTCTTGGAAAACATGGTGGGTTTGTTGAAAGAATTAGGGAAGGAACTTATTTTGCACATGTTGCTGAACATTTAACTCTGGAGCTTCAAGCAATACTAGGATATGAAGTGTTTTTTGGTAAAACTAGGGTAAAGGAAAGCCCTTCTTTATATAACATGATAATTGAATATAAGAATGAAAATGTAGCTATCGAATGTGTCAAACAATCAATTAATATTATTGATTGCATTATAAGAAACGAGAATATTGATTTGGATAATATATTAGATAGCCTAAATAACATTAAGGAACGCTATGAACTAGGTCCAAGCTCTAGAGCTATTTTTGATGAAGCAAAAAAAAGAGGAATACCTATAAGAAGATTAGGAGATGAAAGTATTCTAGAACTTGGTTATGGAAAATATTCAAAACTAATTCAAGCTGCTTTAACTGATTCAACTAGTGGAATATCCATAGATATTTCTTGTAATAAACAATTAACTAAACAACTTCTTGCGGAAAATAATATTCCTGTTGCTTATGGAGAGATAGCTAACACAATAGATGAAGCATTAAGAATTGCTAGAGAAATTGGATATCCAGTTGTTTTAAAACCTCTAGATGGGAATCAAGGCAAAGGAGTTGTTCTTAATGTTAGTTCACCAAAAGAGCTAGAAGATAATTTTAATATACCAATAAGATATAGTAACAGTGTATTAGTAGAGAAATATATAAAAGGAAAAGATTATAGAGTACTTGTAGTTAAAGACAAAGTATGTGCAGTTGCTGAGAGAAGAGCACCAGAAATAATTGGAGATGGAATCCATACTATTAGGGAATTAGTTGACATAGAAAATACAAGTGAATTAAGAGGATATGGTCATGAGAAACCTCAAACTAAAATAAGGCTTGATGAAATAGCATTAAATTATTTAGAGAAAAATAATTTAACAGAGTATTCAATTCCACAATTGGGACAAATTGTTAAATTAAGAGGGAATGGGAATATTAGTACAGGTGGAAGTGCTGTGGAATGTACAAATGATATTCATCCATATAATATAAAGATTGCTGTAGATGCAGCTAAAATTATTGGTTTAGATATTGCTGGAATTGATATTACTACTAAAGATATATCAAAGCCTATCACAGAATGTGAGGGTGCATTGATAGAAGTTAACGCAGTTCCAGGACTTCGTATGCACCTACATCCAACTATAGGTAATAGTATTAATGTTGCTTCTGATATTTTAGATTTTCTTTATCCAGAAGGTACTCCATATTCTATTCCTATTATTGCTACGACTGGAACAAATGGTAAAACTACAACTACAAGATTGATTGGTCACTCCCTTTCATTATCTGGAAAGAAGGTAGGAATGACAACTTCAAGTGGAATTTATATTGATAATAAATGTATATTAGAAGGAGATAATACAGGACCTCTGAGTGCAAGAAATGTATTAAGTTCTAAAGAAATAGATATTGCATTACTCGAGGTAGCAAGAGGAGGACTTGTAAGGAAAGGTTTAGGTTATGATGCTGCAGATGTTGGGATATTAACAAATATTGGTGATGATCATATTGGGCTTGATGGTATAGAAAGCATTGAAGATTTAGCTTTTGCAAAAAGTTTAGTTTTAGAAGCAGTAAAACCTGATGGCTATTCTGTACTAAATGCTGATGATAAAATGATTGAATATTTTATTAATAGAGCAAGTGGAAACTTAATTTTATTTTCTAAAACTTATGAAAATGAAATTTTAATTAGACACATTAAAGAAGGCAAGACTGCACTGTTTATAGAAGATGATAGTATATATGTATATGATAATTTTGAAAGAACCAAACTTATTGACTTAAACAGTGTTCCAATCACATTTAATGGGATATTAGAATGTAATATAGAAAACGTACTTGCAGGATCTAGCGCTTTATATGCTTTAGGAACACCACTAGATATTATTAGAGAGGGATTAAAGACATTTAAACCTGATGTAAATATGAATCCAGGTAGATTTAATATTTTTGAATTAAGAAATAGAAAAGTAATGATAGATTATGGTCATAATATTGAAGGATATGAAGAGGTTGGAAAATTTGTAAGTAAACTAAATGTTCCTAGATCCATTGGTGTTATTGGAGTACCAGGTGATAGATTAGATGAACAAATTTTTAATATAGGAGTAAAATGTTCTGAAATTTTCTCGAAAGTATATATAAAAGAGGATATGGTTTTAAGAGGAAGAAAACCAGGTGAGGTGGCTAATATACTTTATAAAGGATTATTAAGTGCTAATTTTAATGCTGATAACATTAAAATTGTACCATCAGAAATTGAAGCATTAAAAACTGCAGTTTCTGAATCTGAGGATGGGGATTTTATTACACTATTTTATGAAGAATTTGATCCAGCTATAAACTTGATCACTCAATTACAAAATGAGGAATTAAATAAAAATGATGTGGCTTTCTCAATGCTAGGTTAGTAAGTTGCTATTTTTTTAGTAAAAGATTTGAGAATCTCTAACTTAAAACATGTAGTCAAATTTCTTTCAAATGCACAGTTATATATAACATAAAGGAAGGGTACAATTTCTAATCCTTCCTTTAATTATGTCTAAGATATGAATGATTGGGAGGGACGAGGATAGAGGTAAATTGTCCTATATGTAGTTGTCATAATGAGTAAGTTACATAAAAAACTCATTTACAGTAACATGGTAGGCAGTTTGTATAAGATTGTGACTTCTATTGATCTGTATAGCTCATTTAAAAGGCTTGTGTTAAACTTTTTAGCTTTAGTATTGTAAATTAATATTTAAAGATTTTCTTTTTAAACTTTAATGCCAAATTTCACGTCCTAAATTATATAATTACTAAATGTAATACAAAAGATGGCATATCAATCGTGATATGCCATCTGAAAAACTATTCATTAATTTTCATTGTTATCGCGGTCGTCTTTATTGCTATCAATACTGAATTCATCTCCTGCTTCCATATTAAAATTAGTATGATTATTATGGGTGTCGCTGGTGTTCGGTGCAACTTCTTCGGTTTTAAGTAAATATATATGGAAGAAATATTCAAATATAGCAACAAGAATTCCAAAAATAATAAATGTAGTTATATTAGCTCTAAAACCGTAGGTAAATGTACCTATAATGTAAGCTGTTAACATAGCAAGTCCACCATCACCTAAAGAAGCAACTAGATTACCGAAGTTAGGAAGAATGAGCAGATCTCCTATTAAATAATTTAATAATGTACCAGCTATAGCAACTGTTAGTACAAACCCAAATGTATTGTTTTCCAATAATGAGAATGCAATCCAAGTAGCTCCTAAAGTTGCTACAAACTTGACTAATAAAGCAGTTACTGTTTTGTTCATTTTTTACCTCCTTCTGAGAATAGTATATTTCTATAATAGATTTTTCCTTTCTTTAAATCTAAATAGTTAAACTTTATTTACTTAAATAATAAGTTTAGTAAAAGTATGTGTAGAAATCCGTAAAATATTCAAGTTTTGATACTAGGAAGTACTTAAGATTTATATAAAGATTAAACTGTTTAATCAAGTTTTAATATATCATTTAATAATAGTTTTATTAAAATATAGAAAAAAGGGTACCATTAAGCAGAGTTAAAAGGCATAGAAGTAAAACAAGAAGAAGAAAGATATACAAGTGGTTTTAGTACGTTTAATTTAGAAATTATAAATAAAAAGTATTATGATAAAAATCGTAGAATTGTAAGATAGCCATTTACTATGAGATTTATTCTTTTGCAAGTTTAATTGTTTTCATAACAATACCGATATTTTGTTCTCTACCTATTTTATATTCAACAATAAAAATATCTATCATACAAATCTTTTTACTGATTTTTTAGCTATTACCTATTATATACAATAGATAATAGGTTAATAATCTGTGAAAATAGGTATACTAATAAAAAATATATTCAAGGTAGGAATAAAATGAAAAAACAATATTCAATGATTGCATTGGCTTCTCTTTGTGCATTCGTACTGTTTATGTTGGGAGCATGTAATTATACTCAAAACAGTAGAAACAAACCTAATATTAAAAATAATCAAAATAATAGAAGTGATAATCAGTACGTTAAACTAGAATTAGATGGAGGTACTTATCCCATTACTTACAGATTTCCGGCTGAGTTTGAAAAGCAGCAGGCGATTTGGATGCAGTGGCCATCAGAGGTATATAATCAAGATTCCCATCCTGTAAGTCCTGTTATTATTAACATCATGAAGGCTTTTGATCCGTATATTAGAGTTAATGTTATGGTACGCAATAATGATGATATCACCGAAATTAAAAACATGCTTAAAGATAGTGGTTACTTTGGTACAAATATTCATTTTCACGTGATTAACCACTTATCTATATGGACAAGAGATGTTGGACCTATTTTCGTAAAAGACAGTCAAAATAAACTGAACGTGGTGGACTTTGGTTTCAACAACTACAGTAGGGATGGCAGTAAGGATTATATTAATATAGAGAGTCAGGTGGACAAATCTGTCGCTAAATTATACAAACTACCAGTGGTGGATACAAAACTTATTTCTGAGGGTGGTGCAATAGAGTCAAATGGTCAGGGAACATTAATGACAACAGAGTCGGTGGTTCTCAAGCGTAATCCTGAAATGACAAAGCAACAAATTGAGGATGAATATAAAAGAGTTCTAGGAGTTAAAAAAATCATCTGGTTAAAAAAAGGACTGGCTGAAGATGACCATATTACAAGTGGACACATCAATGAAATAGCGCGCTTTACAGATCCTAATACGATACTTTTAGCTCAGATTCTTCCAGAGGACAGATATGTGAATGAAGCTTCTCGTGAATCCTATTTGCGGCTTGAAGAAAACTATAATATACTTCGGAATGCAACAGACCAGGATGGAAAACCTTTTAATATTATAAGGATTCCAATGCCCCCTACAATTTATCAGAAACCAGTTGACACGGGGAAAATACCCATACGAAGCTATTTGAACTATGCTGTTACAAACGGCGTAGTGATTATGCAGACTTATTGGAAGCCCGGATTATCCAGTGAATTAAAACAAACGGAAGATAGAGTCAAAAACATATTGCGTGATGCATTCTCCAGACGGGATGTTATTGGCATTGATGCCGAAAATTTAAATCTTTGGGGAGGCGGAATTCATTGTATAACTCAACATATGCCTGCAGATTAGCTTTATTAATATGTGAAAGTCTTTAAATTGCTATTCGAGTAAGGAATTATATAGACGGTATTAAATGATACAAAAAATGCAAGTAAACTAGCTAGTTTACTTGCATTTTTATTATATCAGATCGAGAGAACTGAGGACAAATCGTATTTTGGAAAGATTAATTTTAAAGAGTTTGGCGTTAATTCAATTCCTTTAAATGTGCTAATGTCGATTAAGGGAACTCCGCTAGAAAATAATAAGATATTATCTCCTTTTGAGGTTTTAAAAACTATGGCACTATATAGGTATATTATACTCAATTCGTATATAAGATATGCCGAAGGAAGAAGGCAATCGGAGATAAACAGGAATTAGGATTTAAAGCAGGAGTGAATGCGGCATTAGTAGGAAATTATTTAATTACTATAGGACGTAATATTGAAGAAGATAAAGAGATGATTACTTGTGTAGGTATGAAGATATAACTTAGTAAAACAGTATATAGGGATATTATCTATTTTTATTAGAATTAAATCCATAAAAACATTTAATAGATAAGAAATTCATTGTTTTAGTAGTGAGAATTTGAGTTGTTAGAAATATTGATGTCATTTGACTTTATAACCTTAGTATGCTAGAGTGTGTAATAAAATGTAAATCAAGTAAAAAAATTCAAGGCAATCAATGGATGTTAATTTAAACTGATATATGAGTAAAGGTGCTATATATTCCAAACTATTCTAAATATAAGCTTATATTTAAATAAAAATAGAACAAAACAGTTTTTTATAGCTCAGAGGAATTATACATATTTATAAACCATTATATATAATTTCTGTTATGTATCTGGTCAAAACGAACATTTTAAGCTTTTAAAATTAAAGACTTTGATGAAATTAGCTTCTATAGAATATCTGTTCCTTTTTCATAATTTTAATTTTTATACAGAGAAGATACATGGTAAGAATTTTATGGCGAATTATAGCTTAAGTTAACGTTCATGATATCTTATCACAAAAATTATTTTGAGGAGGTATTTTATGGTAGTAGCATTAATTATTTATGTATTACTTTTTTTGGGAATTGGCTTGTACAATTACTTTCAAGCTAATAGCTATGACGACTATGTTGTTGCAGGTAGAAAGCAATCACAGCCTATTATATTAATGTCACTATTATCCACTATTATTGGAGGATCAGCAACTTTTGGTACTGCAGATATGGTTTATAATATGGGTTTTCCAGCTTTTTGGTGGCTTGGTGTAGGTGGTATTGGACTTATTCTACAATCTATTTTTTTATCTAAAAAGATTAGAGACTTTGACGCCTATACATTGCCTGACATTGCTAATAAAATTGTTGGCGAAGGTGGAAAACTAATTATTGCTTTTATTATAGTAACATCATGGACTGGAATTATTGCTTCTCAATTTACAGCTTTATCACAGATATTTTCTGTAATTACAGGATCGTCAAATACTTTAGCTTTGCTAATTATCGTATCAATAACAGTAATTATATATACGGCAATTGGAGGACAACTTTCTGTTATAAAAACTGATGCTATTCAGTTTGTTATTTTAGCAATAGGTATAGTATGTACTTTTTACTATCTTTTCTTTAGTGGTGCCCAAATGAATGTAGCAAGTGTGTTTTCTAATATAGAATTATTTAACGATAAATTTAATTGGCTTAACCTTATAAATCTATTATTTATTGTAGGGGGAACTTATTTCATTGGGCCAGATATGTTTTCAAGAAACTTAGCAGCGAAGGATGGAAAGGTTGCTAAAAAAGCTGCTTTTAATGCAGGAATATTGTTATTTTTCTTTAGTTTTTTAATAACTTCAATAGGTCTTTGGGCAAAACTAAATATTACTGATTTAGGTAATGAGAATCCTTTAGTTTATATGATATCAAACCATCTTCCAACATCAATAGGTATAGCTCTAGCTATAGGTCTGGTATCTGCTCTTATATCATCTGCTGATACTTGTTTAATTACGACAGCTACTATCATTGAAAATGACATTTTAAAACGAAACAAAGTGTCAGATACTAGGATATTTGTATTAGCTATTGGATTAATCTCTCTTTTGATTGCAGTATTAAAACAAGATATTATCTCGTTACTATTGGGAGCTTATTCTGTTTATGCACCGGGGATAGTATGTCCATTACTTATAGCAATTTGGTTTTATAAGAAAAAAGAAATTAATAAGATTTTATGGTTTTTAGCTATTATTGTAGGAGGTAGCAGTGGAATATTAGATAACTTTCTTAAGATAAAATACTTACCTTTAATAGGTATGGGGTGTTCGCTGATTTTAAGTGTTCTGTCTGTTTTCTTATCAAATGAATATGAGCAATCCTCAGATAAAAATTTGAGTATTTAGTTTAGAGTTATATTTTGTTAATTAAGAGGGAAGAGAGGGTTATGAAAAATATAGTTTCAAGTTTATTAGAGAAAGTTATTGAGGGTAATCTGATTGATGCTAACGAAGCATTAGAATTAGCTGAAAACGCTGAAACCACAGAATTACTTGAAGCTTCAAATAAAATTAGGAATATTAATAGAGGAAATCTTGTGAACTTGTGTGGTGTAATGAATATCAAATCAGGAAAGTGTAGTGAAGATTGTAGATATTGCTCTCAATCAGCTTACTATATGACCAATGTCAAGTCCTATGACCTTGTTGACGTTGATGAGGTTGTTGAATTTGCAAAAAAATATCAAGAAAAAGGAGTCAATTGTTTTGGCATAAGTACAAGTGGAAAAGCTTTTTCAGACTTAAATAAGGAAAAGGTTTATGATATTTATAAAGCTCTTTCTCGTGAGACAACAATGAGATTATGTGGCGCCCATGGTTTATTAAAAGAAGAAGAAGCATATCGTTTGAAAGAAGCTGGACTATGTTGTTATCAGCATAACTTGCAAACATCAAAGGAGTTTTTTACAGAAGTTTGTACTACACATTTTTACGATGATAGAATGAATACAATAAAATATGCTCAGAAAGCAGGTTTAGATACCTGCAGTGGAGGGATTATGGGATTAGGTGAAACTATGAAGGATAGAATTGAAATGACTATGACACTAAGAGAACTTAATGTCATGAATATTCCAGTTAATACACTAAATCCTGTTGAAGGTACTCCTCTAGGTGATAGACCAGTTTCTATAACTCGTGAGGAAGTATTAAGAAATATAGCTATTTATCGATTTATTATACCTAAGGCTAATTTCATTTATGGTGCTGGGAGAGTACTTTTAGGAGAAGAACAGCATATGGCTTTTAGAGCAGGGATGAGTGGAATAGTGGTAGGTAATTTTTTAACAACACCAGGAAATTGTATAGAAGAGGATGTTGAAATGCTAAGAAACGAAGGATTTATGTTAACTAGTGATAAGGGTTCTTATGCAATTTAATTTATATAATTAAATCATTCAATAAATAGTTAAGAAAATTAAGCGAAATGCTAGAAAAACTATGAAGAGTTGTAGAGGTCACTATTGGCATCTCAATGTATCTAGTATAAAAAGTGCTATTATAGGACTTAGAAATATTACACTACACAATTACAAAAAAATAAATATAGATATACTATAAAAGTTAGTAGAAAATCATTTATAGGATTTTAGAGAAGTTATAGAAGTAATAAGATAGGCCTGGACGAGATATAATTATCTGTTCAGGTTTTTTATTTATTATGAAAATGTTTATATGGACAAAAAACTCTAATGGAATCTCAGAATAAATTGAATATTTAAATATAGAATTAAGTTTGAATATATAAATAAAATAGAATATTATTTTATCGATATAGAAAAGGGACGTACTAACACGAAATAAGCAAGTAAGCAAAAAAATAGAGGGTTTCCATACTTATATGGTATAATATGGGTTACTAGTAAGTGATTACAGGGAAAATAAAATTAATAAAATATGGATTGATAATTAGATTAGGGAAATTATACAACCTCTTAATGTCAAGTAAGAATCTGTTTAAGAAGGAAAAATAAATTTAAATATAACAGGAGATCATATATGAAGAAAAAAGTTAAAATTATAGGAGCTGGTATTTCTGGATTAGCTACCGGATGTTATTTACAGATGAATGGATACGAAACTGAAATTGTTGAGATGCACAATCTTTCGGGTGGTCTCTGTACAAGCTGGAAACGAGGTGGCTATAATTTCGATGGATGTATACACTGGTTACTTGGCTCTAACAAAGGCAGTGCATTCTATAAGCTTTGGTCAGAACTAATTGATTTAGAAGAAATTGAATTTGTTAACCACTCAAAAAGAGTTTCTATTGAAGTGAAAGATAATGTAGATAAATATGGGAATAAAATATTCGAATTATACTCAAATATAGATGAATTAGAAAAATATCTTCTAGACTTGTCTTCTGAAGATACAGCGCCAATCAAAGAATTTGTTGACTCTATAAGGTTTATACAAAAATATGAATTACCGCCACTAGTAGAAAAAGCACCCGAGTTAAGGACTTTTTCTGAAAAAGTCAGCTTATTAAAGTATCTTCCTGTAGTTTTATTTATTAATAAGTGGAGTAAAATTACAAATATAAGCTTTGCTAAAAAAATTAAAAATCCATTTTTAAAGGAAGCCTTTGAATTGCTCTTTGAAGGTGAAGAGCATACCTTGTTAATTATTACTATGCAAATGGCTTATTTTAGTATAGGCTGTGCTGGATATCCGGTAAATGGCTCCCTTACTTTTGCTAAAAAGCTGGAAGAACGATACTATAAACTTGGTGGTAAGATAAGGTTTAATACTAAAGTGGACAAAATCATTACTGAAAATAACACTGCTGTAGGCATACAAATAAATGAAAATCACATACTTGATGCTGATATAGTAATTTCAGCTGCTGACTGGAATTTTACTGTTTTCAAAGCCTTAGAAGGAAAATATATTGATACTGATATCACTTCATTAAAAGAACAAAAAGTTTTAGATGTTTTCCCTTCTATATTACTTATTTCCATTGGTGTCTCCAGCTTGTTTAAGGATATTCCTCATTTATTGCGATTTCCATTGGATGAGGTGTTAGAGCTTGAAGATGGATCTGAAGTTAAAAGAATGGAAGCACATATATATAACTATGATAGAATCATGTCTCCCAAGGATAAAACCACCATTGCAGTAACGTTACAAACATCAAATGCAGATTTCTGGATTAATCTTCGTGAGAAAGATTATGTAAGATATAAAGAAATAAAAGATAACGTTGCACAAGAAGTTATAAAGAAACTTGATAATAAGTTTGGTAATATAAAGAACAACGTTGAAGTTATTGATGTAGCAACTCCAGCTACTTTTATGAGGTACACTGGTAATTGGAAAGGTAGTATACAGGGATGGATGCCTACAAAAAAATTATTCGCATCGTCCCCAGTGAAGAGTACACTACCTGGCCTTAAAAATTTCTATTTAACAGGGCATTGGTTAGTTCCTGGTGGAGGATTACCTATAGCTTTGTTAACAGGTAGGAATATAGCACAAATCATTTGCAAAAATGATAATAAGATATTTGTAAGTGAGGAGAAAACTGTATAAAGGAAATATTTTTATTTGTAGTTCATATATTCCGGGTTTTAAGAACTTAGATAATACTTAAATCAAAGAAAGGTATTGAGATTATAAAATCTTGATATCTTTCATTTAATAGCCCTAATATAGCTCTGCAATAATATACTATACACTCTTTAATTTTAAGATGTATAATTCATGATAATACTTTGAAAGGAGTTTGGTTATGAATATTACATCTTTTTTAGTATACTGTATTATTGTTACATTTACACCTGGACCTGCAAATATTGCTATATTGTTTATAGTTCATAATTTTGGAATAAAAAAAGCAATGGAATATACATATGGAGCGACTATAGCTTTTGGCATATTGCTTGTCATTTCTGCTATATTAAATACCGCACTTATGATGATAATACCAAAAATTTTGATTGTTATGCAGATAATCGGAAGCCTATACATGCTCTATCTTGCTTATCAAATATATAAAATGGATGTATCAAAGTCAACCGTAAAACAAACTACTACCTTTATGTCTGGTTTTCTTATGCAGTTTGTAAATCCAAAAATTATGTTGTTTACAATGACAGTAATTCCAACGTTTATTATGCCTTATTATACAGAAACATCTGCATTAGCAATATTTGTTGTAATTATAATAATTATTGGATTTTTATCATTTATAACTTGGGTATTATTTGGTACAATCTTCAAGGAAGTTTTGAAGAAATATCAAAAGTTTGTTAATGTAATTATGGCATTATTTTTAGTTTATTCTGCAATAATGGTATCAGGAGTGGTTGACCTTATTAAGAGGTGATTTATATGGAAAGATTTATATATAAAAAATCAGCAGGCATTACTGTATTATCAGCAACCCTCACAGACTTCGTATACAAAAGGCATTGTCATAAGGAATATGCTTTGGGTGTAACTCTACGTGGCATTCAGCAGTATAACTTGGATGGCAGTTTACAGTCATCATATCAAAATGGAATTATGCTTTTTAATCCAGAGCAGTCACATGATGGTAGGTCACAGAAGAAAACAGGTATTGATTATGTAATGCTTTATATTGAGCCTGAGTTGTTTTTGGAGATACTAGAAGAAAAAGATATAGTTTATTTTTCTTCTCCTATCGTTTATAATTATAGACTTGAAGAAAGCATATTAGCGTTATCTAATGCAATATTAATTGGTAAAGACGAAGCTTTATGCAGTGAATTGCTTTTATCTCTTATAAATAGTTTCGCTCGAACTGATATTAGTACAGTTTATAAAAAAGATAATACTCTAATTAAAAAAGCAAAGGAAATGATCTATTACAGCTTAGAAAATATACTAAGGCTTGATGACATTTGTAAAGAACTTGATATATCAAAATTTAAATTTATAAGATTATTTAAAGCTAATACTGGAATTACACCATATCAATATTTTTTAAATTGCAAGGTAGAACTCGCAAAACAGTTAATAGAAAAGCATAAAGATATCTACTCTGCAGTATCAGAATATGGTTTTGTTGATTTAGCTCATTTAAATAGACACTTTAAAAAAATATACGGGACGACAGCGTTTGAATATATGTCACATTTGAAATAAGAAAGAGTTTTAAAGTGAAAAAAGTTGCGGAGTATGAAACTGATAACTTAAACCTTGTAGGTATTGACATGATAGGTAAGAAAAATCATATCAATAAATTGACAAAAGAAATTAAACTCTATGATTAAGGTAAGTATAATATATGATTGACATTAATTTTGTCATTATTATTCAGTGATGTTGACAGTAAAGAGGTTAATTTATATAATTAAGATGAATATTAGAAAAATTATTTTAAGAAAGGGCAAGGTATTTGCAGACATGAAGATATAATTTCACTTTAACGATTGATGTAAGATGAGAACAGATATAAAGCCTTAGTTGAACCTTAAGTAGGGGTTTTATTGTTATGCATTTTATTTAAAATTGTGAGTGGATAGTATTTTCTATAGCTGTGGATAGCTTGTTTATATGATATATTTTATCTTAATGAAGCACTTTAACTTTGATTCGGTTTAATCCAGTTTTATTATATATTGTTCAAAGTTTTATTATTTATTCATTAAGGTTATTGTATTCGTAGAATGCTATCCTCTCCAAGTACAGGGAGGATTTTTTTATGTTATTAATTGAGTGTAGTAAAATTAAAAAGTATTTTGGTGATAGGTTGATATTAGATGTAGATCACTTGAAAATCTATTCAGAAGATCGAATAGGTATAGTAGGTAGAAATGGAGTGGGAAAAACCACTCTAATTAATATATTGAGTCAAAGGTTAAAGCCCGATGAAGGCTGGATAAAGTTATATGGAGGAGCTGGATATATATCACAGCTAGAGTCACCAGATAGTAAAAATATAAGCGGTGAAATGGCTTCGAAATTTGGTGTTGAAGCTACCTGGAATGAATACATGAGTGGGGGAGAAAAGACAAGATTTAAATTGGCAAAGGCTTTGGATAATGAAAATTTGATGGTATTTGCAGATGAGCCCACTAGTAATATGGATATAGAAGGCATTGAGCTTATGGAAGAGAAATTTAGAGAATATAAAGGTGCTCTGATTATAATCTCACATGATCGAAGTTTTTTAGATAAGTTATGTAATCAGATTTTAGAAATAGAAAATGGAAAGATTAAAATATATAAAGGTAATTATAGTGACTATAGAGATCAGAAGACCCAAGAAAAAGAAAGAGCTCAATTTGAGTATGAAGAATATGTAAAAGAGAAAAAGCGGCTTGAGGAAGTTGCCTATGGAACAAAACAAAAGGCGAAAAATATAAGAAAAACTCCTAAAAGGATGGGAAATTCTGAGGCTAGACTTCATAAGATGGGAGATCAAAAATCAAAGTTTAATCTTGAAAGGACAGCTAAAAGTGTTGAAAGACGAATTGAACACCTTGAAGTTAAAGAAAAACCTAAAGAAGAATTAGAAATTAGGCTAGATATCATGGATTCTAATAGGCTTCATAGCAAAATCATTATAGAAGGAAAGAATATAAATAAAGCTTTTAATGATAAGATTATATTTAAAAATGCAGAGTTTGATATTTACAATGGCTCTAAAGTAGCATTAATTGGACCTAATGGATGTGGCAAAAGCACCCTAATTAAAATGATTATGGACAATGATGATGCCATAAGAATTGCTCAGGGAGCAAAAATAGGATATTTTAATCAGGATATGAACATGCTGGACAAGAACTTAAGTATTATGGAAAACGTAATGGAAAGTAGCATATATTCCGAGAATTTTGCAAGGTTATTGCTTGCAAGGCTACTGTTTAAAGGAGAGGAAATTTATAAAAAGGTTGATATACTAAGTGGCGGAGAGCGAGTGAAGGTTTCATTTGCTAAGATATTATTGCAGGACATTAATTTACTAATATTAGATGAACCTACTAATTATGTAGATATTAATTCTCTTGAAGTAATAGAGGAAACTCTCAAAGAATATGACAGAACATTATTATTTGTTTCTCATGATAGACGATTTGTAGATGCTGTTGCAAATCAAATTATGATAATTACAGACCAAAGGATAAAAATGTTTACAGGAAACTATACGGAATATTTAGCTAGAAACAATAAACCAATGAATCAGCATAAAGAAGAAGTTGAAAAACAAGTGATTATATTAAAAAATCGTCTTTCAGAAGTTATAGGAAGATTATCGATGCCATCTAAAAAGGATGATATGGAAGCATTAAATAAGGAATATAATAGAATATTAGATGAACTAAAGAGACTTAAATAGTAGATTAGAGTTCTTGAAATATTTAAGACATATCTATATCAATGGTTTTTATAATCAAACTATAAACAAGCACAAAGAATATGTTTATAAATAGTAATTTTCAATTAAAAAATGGATTCTTTCCATGATTAGCTGAAGCTAGTTATAGTTACTGGATATTTTAAATAAAAATCTTATTAACTAAGTAACTATATCTTAGCTTTCAACTACCATTGGAAAGAACCATTTTTATTTTGTTATAAACAATTTATATATTTTTCTAAATTATTCTATTGATCATTAATTTACTTTAATTAGAGATTTCTTTGTTCGAAGTAATCTTGATTTGTAATACGGTCCAATTAGAAGAACTCGTATTATAAAATCCATGAGTTTCACCTTTTGGAGAAAATATAATATCTCTTTCTTTTAGTGATATTCTTTCATTTTCTATTGTAATTGTTCCCTCACCTGAAACTACATAAAAGACTTCGTCAATATCCGAATGTTTATGATCAGGTGTAGTTTGTCCAGGTGCATAAAGAAGAAGACCTGCTTCAAGTTGATTTTCTTTAAAGATAGCTTTACGTGCACTCTTCTCAGATGCAAATTCCATTATACTTTCAATATTAATTTTTTCCATTATATTTTGCCCCCTAAATCTATAATTTATATTTTGTGAACAGGCTATTTTAGTCTAGTTTCAGAAAAGGACCATGTCCTGTTGCAATATATTTAACATCAATATCTCTCAAGTTATTTTGTAAAGTTTTAAGTTCATCGATAGAAGGTATATCTTTATTGTTTAGATTATCTACCTCATACTTCCAATTTGAACGAGCTTCTTTTTCAAATATATTGTTCATTTTTATAAAGATATCGCTGCTAAAGAAAATTTTTCGATCTAAATCAATAGCTAATAGTCCTTCCCATAAATGAGCTTCTGATGGATAGGCAATAAACTTCAACTTAAAATTCTTAGTTTCTAAAATTTCGTTTGGCTTTTTAACGATAACTTCATTTGTGAATCCAAAGCCTACCAATTGCCTTAAAGTAATAGCTGAACAGATTGTCTTAACATTGGGAAAATGACTCAACAAATATTCTAATCCACCACATTCATCATATTCAAAATGAGAAACAAACACATATTTTAAATCTTGGCCGTCTAATAAGACTTTTATCTTCGGAACTAGTTCTTTTGTTTGTTGTACACTTCCAGTATGAACAAGTAGTGGCTCATCTCCCAGTATCAAGTATTGATTAAATGTTAAGGGAATTGCTTTATTTTCTGTAGTAAATTTATAGAAATCATCTAAGATCTTAATTTGTTCCATATATACACCTCCCTGAACTATTAATATTATTCTTTAAATACTTCTCATAACAGGTTCACGTTTATTGCAGTAATAGTTAATGGTACATATAGACAACATACCGGTATATTTTTTATCTATATATCATTTTCTTTCATGATTAAATTACTCAACTTGATTTACGTGAACCTTCCTTTACTTGTTAATCAAGTTGGTTTATACTTACTATATAACCATTACAAACTTTATACAAGAAGGCACTATTTTGTACTATACTTACTATTTAGTAAGTATTAGATAGATGGGAGAGAGTAAAATGTCATGCGATAAATCATGTCCTATTGAACATACAGTTAATCTAATCGGACATAAATGGAAGGTTCTTATATTAAGAAATTTACACAATAATGGAACACAAAGATTTAGCCAATTCAGTAGAGGAATTAAAGGTATAACTCAGAAGATGTTGACACAACAACTTCGTCAGTTAGAAGCTGATGGACTTATTAATAGAAAAGTTTATGCTGAAGTTCCACCAAAGGTTGAATATTCACTCACAGAACTTGGGGAATCATTAAAGCCGATATTGGAAGCAATGAATAAATGGGGTATGGAACATATGGATAAACATCATCAGTAAGTATACTAGAAATTAGTGAGATTGGTGCTCTTTAGATATGTTGCATATAATGCCACATATGAAGTACTATGTATTACTAAAGAGAATAATAATATGAGTTAAAGCTATCTTTTATAGTTAAAGAAAACTAATAAAGATGGCTTTTTTATAGATATAAGGAATATATAGAAAGGATATGATATGAAATAGAGAAAAAAAGGAACTACTTCCATCAATTCGAACATTAGCAAATGACTTATGTGTAAGTGTTCTTACAACTAGAAGAGTATATGACGAACTTAAAAAAGAGGGTTTTGTTACAAGTAAAGCAGGAAAAGATAGATTTGTGGCATCAGAGAACCTCGAGCTTTTAAGAGAAGCGAAGTTACATATGGTAGAAGTGAAAATCATGGAAGCATGGGAACCCCCTCAATCTCTTGATATTATCTGTGTATATTCCCCCTCGATATATAATTTTTAAATGTCATCTTTGTAAAAGCTTGATACTATAGTATGTCCTAATATTATGCTAGAAACAATTAGAATGTAGCTATTGTATCCAAAGTACAAAAGCATATTAGCACTTACTCTAATCAACCCTATCGTACACAATACATATATAAGAGAAATTAGAAAGGATGGAATTCCTAATAATATTAATTTTGATATATTAACTTTTAATACACCTTTACTTTTCATTCTCAAGTTTAATGCGTCTAATCCCAATACTGCTCCTATTCCACCAAAAAACATAAATGCAATTAATACCATATAAAATGGATTATTAATAAGGTTTTTTTGTGCTTGTAAATTATGGTTGTAAAATAATGTTGAGCCTAAAATAAATAATACTAAAATTAATACAAAATAAATAAAATTCTTTATCCAAATATTCTTTTTCATAACTCATCACCTTTCATAATAATTTAATTTTAAATTATTTATCATAATATCCATAATTTACTATAAATCAATTATAACATAATGTTTGAAATAAATTTTATAGATTATATATATGTATATTGAAAAATATAGACATATATTATTAAAGTGCTTTCAATGGTATAACGTACAATAAAGAATTATAAATGTTCAGATAATAAATTTGAGGTGGTTTTATGTATTTGTCAGAAGAGAATAAGAATACTATAGTTAACTCTATGGTAAAAGAATTTAATCCAAAATTTATTTATCTTTTTGGATCTTATGCTAAGGGAATAGCTAGAGGAGATAGTGACATTGATTTAGGTATATATACTGATAACATGATAACCACATACGAATTATTTATGGCAGCAGGCAGACTTTCGATGAAATTGAAAAAAGATGTAGAGATAATAAATCTTAAAGATATATCTACGGTGTTTGCTGCTCAAATAGTGATTATCAGGGATGTATTATATTGTGAAGATGAGAACCTCAGGGCCAACTACGAGATTAGAATACTTAAAGACTATGCAAAGCTTAATGAGGAAAGACAAGTAATACTAGATGTAATTAAAGAGGATGAGAAGATATATGAGAAATGATATATTGTTAAATAAAATTAGTATAATTGAAAGATGTATAAGTAGGGTTAAAGAGGTATACTCAAATAATCCTGAAAACTTGAAGGATTATACAAAGCAGGACTCCATAATACTTAATATACAAAGAGCTGTAGAGGCTACTATTGATATAGCGATGCATTTAGTGTCAGAAAAAAAGCTTGGACTACCTCAAAATAGTAGAGATGCTTTTGAATTACTTCATGAGAACAGATTGATAGATAAAGAATTACTTATGAAAATTAATGCTATAATAGGCTTTAGAAGCATCGCAGTACACAATTATCAAAAAATAAATATAGAGATACTACAAAAGGTAATAGAAAATCATTTAAAAGATTTTAATGAATTCATAGAAGTAATAAGATAAACCTGAACGAGATATAGTTATTTGTTCAGGTTTTTTCTTTATTGTTTATACTTCTTTCTTTATTATTTCAATTAATGCTTTAAAAGTTTTGGTTTGAAATTTATCTTTATGAAACACAATATGATTTACACTGTTTAACTTAAAGTCACTGACACATATCTCAAAAACTTCTCCCTTATTTAATTCATCTTTTACCAATATTTTAGGTAATACACTTATTCCTAAATTTTGTTTTACTGCCTGAATTAAAGCTTGTGAACTGACACTTGTCCATTCTGGATTTACCGATAAATTGTGTAGTAATAACGCACTATCAAAAGTATCACGAATTGCGCTACCTTTTTCTCTTAATAATAGTTGTTCTTTTATTAGCTCATTTATAGTTAATGACTGTTGCTTGGAAAAGTCATGTTCTGGAGAACAGATTATCACTAATTCATACGATGAAAATGGAATTTTAATTAGTTGTTCGTTATGAATGACTCCTTCAAGTAAAGCCAAATCAATTTCATTGCTAATCAGTTTACTTTCAATTTCTTTAGCATTGTCAATTATAATTTTTGTTGGAGTGTTATTATAAACTGTCTCAAATTTTTTGATTACCTTTGGTAATATAAAATTAGCAATTGTTATACTCGACCCAATCTTAATAGTTGCATTGACTTCTAATTCTTTAGAATTCTTTTCTAAATCATCATATAAATCTAATAGCTTTATTGTTTTTGTGAGAAATAGTTTGCCAGTTTCATTTAAATAGAGTTTCCTTGAAATTCTATCAAATAAGCAGACATCCAAATAACTTTCTAGTTCACTAATTGCATTAGAAACTGCTGGTTGTGTCATAAATAGCTTTTCAGATGCCTTAGTGATACTTTTTTCCTCACATACAGCTTTAAAAATACGCAGGTGTCTTAAATTCATATAATACTCCTTTCATTACTAATTAGTTATGTGTATTATAATATTATATTATTTTACTTATGATAGTTCTAGAATATATAATAAAGATGTCGACAATTTGTTAATAAGGAGAACTTATTATTATGAAATCTAAAAATTTAAAACTTTATCTTTCATTATTTAAAATTAATTTTTATATAAGTGCTTTTACTTTTGGTGGAGGATACGTTGTTATTCCTATGATGCGAAAATACTTTGTAAATAATTTGAAGTTGATTAATGAGGAAGAGCTTTTGGACATGGCAGCAATTTCACAGTCAACACCTGGTGCCATTGCTGTTAATATCTCTGTACTGGTAGGATATCGTATTGCTGGGCTTACAGGTGCAATCATTAGTTGTGTTGGGGCAGTCCTTCCACCATTGCTTATTTTAACTGTTATATCTTCTTCTTATAGTGCATTTCGAGATAATAGGATTATTTCTTCAATACTAAAAGGGATGGAAGCAGGTGTCGCTGCTACTATTGTAGATTTAGTGATTGATATGAATAGGGAAATCTTAAAAGATAAAAATTGGCTATTAACATTAATGGTTCCTGCTTCATTCTTTGCTAACTTCTTTTTAAACATTAATGTTGTACTAATTATTATTTTTTGCTCATTCATATGTTTTGCACAAAGTTATTTTAAAAGCAGAAGAAGGAGGAGCAAAATATGATTAAAACTATTATTGTTTTATTTATAAGCTTTTTGAAAATAGGACTATTTAGTATTGGTGGAGGCTATGCTACCATACCGTTGATACAAGAACAGGTAGTTGATTTTCATCATTGGCTTACTTTGCAAGAATTTACGGATATTATTACAATATCTCAAATGACCCCTGGTCCCTTGGCAGTTAATACTTCGACTTTTGTTGGAATACGTATAGCAGGAATATTAGGAGCGATGTTAGCTACACTAGGATGTATTTTATCTGGATTCATTCTTTCTATTCTTTTGTACAAATTTTTTAATAAGTATAAGGATACAGATAGTATTTTTAATATATTAAAGGGATTACGTTCTTCTTCAGTTGGGTTAATAGCATCATCAGCATCAACTATCCTTTTGATTGCTTTTTTTGGATCATCTTCAATTAATGTAAGCGGTGCTAATTTAAATATAACTGCTATTGCTATTTTTATAGTATCTCTATTTATATTGAGAAAATTTAAGATGAATCCAATATTTGTTATGGTTTTAACAGGCATTGCAGGAATGATTTTTTATCTATAATAATTATAAAGAGATAAAATTAAAAAGGAAGTATAAAAAATATATATGAAACTTTAGTGAATTTATAAAAATAATAATGTAAAGCTGAACGAGATATAGTTATTTGTTCAGTTTTTTCTTTATTAAGAAGTTAATATTATGAAATATTTAGTATATACTTAAATTATAAATTATGGATGAACATCAGTTTTCATACAATTAATTTAATATATCTAACAGTTTATTGTTAAGTAATAATATTACTGTAATTTATTTGAAATAAAAAGATAGCTGTACTACAAGGGTTATAAGCAAAATTTATATTATTAAATCTTTCAAAAGAAAGTGCATAATAACATTATGAGAAAAGTTAACTATGAAAATATTAAATTTGAAAGGAGAAAATCAATTCTAATGGCTAACAATACTAATTTAGTCAATTTATCTAATAATGAATTAATTTTATTTAATTTTAAAGATCATGTTGCCTTTCTTACAAATAAAGTAGATACTTCTTATCATAAACATAACTATATTCAGATTACTATTGGACTTTATAAGGGATTTCATATTACTATAGAAAAGAACTATATATACACAGAAGGTATTATTCTAGACTCAAATACTAACCATAAGTTATATGGGGATAATGAATGGCAATTATACTTATTAATTAACCCGGAGTCTGTATTTGGAGAAACAATAAAAAGAAACTTATTACAAGAAAAACAAGCTTATAAGTTACTAGGAAAAGAGATAAGTAATATTATCCAACTTGATATTAAATCAATAATGTCAGAGATAATTAGTTCTGAAAAATATAATAAGCTTTTAAAAAGATTTAAACAAATTTTAAATATATCAGATTATAACCTAGATCGCACAATTGATGATCGTATACAAGAAGTTCTAGATTACATAGAAACTTATCCATTAGATAGGTTGTCCGTTAAAGAATTAAGCAACAAGATTTTTTTATCAGAGAGTAGATTGTCACATTTGTTCAAAGAAGAGATAGGCATATCCATAACTAGTTATATATTACATGAAAAAGTGAAAAAAGCCTTCTATTTAATATTTAACGGATTAAGTATTACCGAGGCTTCCATCGAGGCTGGATTTAGTAGCTCTTCTCATTTTACTCAAAGTGTTAGAGATAAACTAGGGATGACTCCAAGAGCAATTATAAAGAATAGCAGATATTTGCAAGTATAGTTATTAAAATCATCCTATAATAAATTAAAAGGGGTGATTATATGAAAAAATATTTGGAAGCAACAACATTATTAGATTTTAACAAACCATCTATTCAAAATTTAATTAGTAATAGAGGATGGACTAAGCTAGAGGAAAAAGAAAAGATTCAAGCGGTTTATGATTTTGTACGAAATGAAATTAAGTTTGGTTATAATAAAGGTGATGATATAACTGCCTCTGAGGTTTTAAGAGATGGATATGGACAATGTAATACAAAGAGTATTCTTCTTATGGCTTTATTAAGAGCTTTAGGTATTCCGTGTAGAATACATGGCTTTTTTATTGATAAAAAAATGCAGAAAGGTGCTTTGACAGGAATCATATATTTATTTGCTCCCAAGAAAATTGTTCATGCTTGGACTGAAGTATATTTCGATAAACAATGGATAGCTTTGGAAGGTGTAATTATTGATGAAAGATATCTTAATCAAGTAAAAGACAAACTTTGTAATTTCAACAATGGTTATATAGGGTATGGTATTTCTGTAAAGAATAAAGAAAAAATAAATCTTTGTTGGCAAGGTCAAAGCACATATATTCAAAGTTTTTCTATTACAGACGATTTAGGTTTTTTCAATAATCCTGATGATTTTTTTATTAAATATAACAATACAAGCAATAAAATAAAAAAAATTTTATTTAATATTTTACGGAAAAGAATCAATAAGAAATTAGACTTAATTAGATATAGTAAGAATAATTAATATAATAGTTAGCCTGTTAAGGAAATGAATATTTGTAAAAAATAAATATCTTTGATTTATAAAATAAAGCTTCAATTAGAGTTAATGTGTTAAATCATGCAATAAATAGTATAAGTTTCTGATAAACTATTTATATATTATTAAAAATACTCAGAAGACATTTAATTAGAAAAATAATAGTATATGCAGAAATGGACGTCTACAAGGAGGTATGTATGAGGCTAAATAATTTTATTAGTTCAACAGGACTTTGCTCTAGAAGAAAAGCCGATGAATTAATTAAACAGAAAAAGGTAAAAGTTAATGGTAAAATTGCAGTATTAGGATGTATAGTAGGTCCAGAAGATAAAGTAGAAGTAAATGGCAAGTATTTAAAGAAAAAGAAAAATGATGTCTATATTGCTTTAAATAAACCAGCAGGTATTACTTGTACAACGGAAAGACATGTGAAGGGAAATATAATTGATTTTGTAAATCATCCAGAAAGAATTTTTCCAATTGGAAGACTTGATAAAGATTCTGAAGGTTTAATTCTTTTAACAAGTGATGGAAGTATTGTTAATGAGATTTTGAGAGAAGAAAACAATAAACAAAAAGAATATATTGTAACTGTGAACAAAAAGATAACTCCCTCTTTTATAGAAGGTATGTCAAAAGGGGTAAAAATATATAATCCTGTTAAAAATCAATATACAATGACAAAGAGTTGTAAGGTATCTAAAATAGATGATCGAACTTTTAAAATTATATTATCTCAAGGATTAAATAGACAAATTCGAAGAATGTGCGCTTATTTTGGTTATAAGGTTATAAAGCTAAAACGTATTAGAATTAAAAATATTACACTAAAAGGTTTACCAGTAGGAAAGTGGAGAAATTTAACGAAGGAAGAAGTGAAAAATATTAGAACTAAAGACTAAAACTAATTCTTTAAATAAGTTATCAATCAATTAGTCTTAATACCTTTAAATAAGAAGTTGCCTAATTCTAAAATGACATAACGAATTGTAGGATTTAAAGAGTATTTTATTTTCAATGGATATATTGACTAAGAAGCTTTAACTTCTATAAGAGGGGTAGTTCACTTTTGTAAATTTGATAGACATCATACTAGCTATGTTTAAATAAAGGAACTCTGATTTTATCAGAGTTTTTTATTATGTAAAAATTTATGTGTTATTAATATGATTTTATAAAATACAATAAGTTTAAACTTTACCGCTTAGAATAATCAAAGTGCCTCTTAAAGTGGATAAATAACCACTTATTTAAAAATCATAGAAAAATATATAAAGTTCCAATATACTTAAACTATAGTTAATGGCTTGAAAGGGGATATAGAATGAAGATTGATATAGATATTAATGAAGATTACCAAGAAACAACTATAACAATCAAATCACCAGAGATGACTTCGGAAATTATAGAGTTAATGGAAAAAATTAAAGGTACTAAAAATAAAAGCATCATAGGTAATTACAATCAAAAAATATATATATTAAATCCAGAAGATATATTAGTATTTTATAGTAAAGAGCAGAAGGTATTTGCAGATACTATAGATGGAACCTATGAAGTTAAACAAAAACTCTATGAGTTAGAGGATGAATTGAAATTGCTATCCTTTGTTAGAATATCCAAATTTGCCATAGCCAATATTAATAAAATTAAGGATATAGAGATGTTTTTTAATGGAAGCCTAGTAGTTAATTTTATTAATGGAAAACAAGAAACTATATCTCGCAGATATGTACAAAAAGTAAAGGAATATATAGGTATAGGGGGTAAATAATATGGATTATATAAAAAAGTTCATTTTAAGAGGTTTATTTGGAATAACTCTGGGAGTTTTCATTAATCAACTTGTATATGTAGCTATAGCTATGAAAGGTAATATGGTTCAGATTTCTTCTGATATAGTTATTTTACAATTTATTATTGCAAGTTTAACTGGACTTTATTGTGGAGGAATAACTATAATATTTGAAGTTGAAGAATGGAGCTTGTTACGTCAAACTATTACCCATTCAATAGCCATGCTTCCTTACTTTCCTATATCAATATATGCGGGATGGATGCCAGAATCTTTAATTGGAAGGGTATTTTTTATACTAAATTATATAATAATATATATAGTCATATGGTTTTCGTTTAAAAAGTATTGGGAGAAGAAAGCTAGAGAATTAAATGAAGAATTAAAAAAACATAATCAAAATAAAAGATAGCTATACTAGATAAATAATTTCGATATTTTTATATGATAACACTATTTTAAATAAGAGAACTCTGATTTTTTTCAGGGTTTTTTTTGATATATAGATATTATTATATTTAGTTATTATCTTAAACCAGTTGGACTTGTGATATGGTAGAAAGTATACTTAAAAGATAGTAAAATGATGTAAGCATATAGATATAGTATTAAAAATCTACTATAATTAAATCAAGTTTATAAGATTATAGGGAGGTAAATTTATTGGGAAAGAAACGTCTTAGGAATAAGGCTTTAAGTGAAGAAGTAAAATTATATATAATTAAATATATAAAAACTTTAGACTTGAAAAAAAATAACAAACTTCCAAGTGAAGAGCTACTTTCAGAACTTATAGGTGTTAGCAGGATTACGGTTAGAAGTGCACTAAATGAGTTAGCTTCAGAAGGAATTATATTTAGAAGACAAGGAAAAGGTACTTTTGTAAATACAGAAGCACTAAAAATAAAAGTTACATTTAATCCAGTCTTACAGTTCAAAGATATGATAACAAACAGTGGATATTCTCCAAGTGTAAAGCTACTAGGGTTAGAAACTAAAAAAGCCAGCAAAAATATGGCGTCTTTATTGAGAATAGAAGAAGGACAAGATATTGTAGTGGCTAAAAAAATGTTCTATGCTGATAAAAAACCGTGTGCTTTTTGTATTGATTACTTTGATAAAAGCATTATACCAGATCAAGCAGATTATGATGATTTAATAAAATATGAAAATTCTATATTTGAATTTATAAACAGTAAAACTAACAGATGTGTAACTTGGGATAAGGTTGAAATTCTTACAGAAACCAATCTTCAAAATCCTGAGCTTAAAAAGAACTTTAATTGTGATAATAATACTATTAAATCATTTCTTCTTTTGAAGGGTTTAAACTTCGATAATGAAGATAAGCCCTTAATATATGCAAAAGAATATATAGATACAGATTTTATAAGGTTTAATATGATAAGACAAAGGAATATAAATTATTATTAAAAGTGAAAAATTATATGTAGTTTAAATAAAATATTTTATTTTTATAAAGATAGCTTTTGTATCCAAATAAGCTATCTTTATTTGTTTTTTGAAAAGATATTTTATAGTTATTACCCTATATTTCATTTTAGGTTTAATGAAAATTATAAAAAAATATCAATTATTTTATTGACAAATAATATTTTAAAAGTTATAATCAAAAACAAACAAAGGTAATACGTATTACCTTTAATAAAAAGGGGGAATATAAAATGGGTTATCAAAGTCATGCATACTACTTAAGAAGGGCTATTGAGATATCAAAACAAGCTAGAGAAAATGGTAATACACCATTTGGAGCTAT
Source organism: Gottschalkia purinilytica (assembly GCF_001190785.1). Taxonomy (NCBI): domain Bacteria; kingdom Bacillati; phylum Bacillota; class Tissierellia; order Tissierellales; family Gottschalkiaceae; genus Gottschalkia; species Gottschalkia purinilytica. The sequence goes on from NZ_LGSS01000007.1 coordinate 152,248, forward strand.
CTTAGTAGACAAAGATGGGGAAATAATTATGGAGCAAGAAAACATTGAAATTACAGAAAAAATTTGCACTGGACACGCAGAAACAACTCTAGCTCAGAGAGCCTCAAGTAAATATAGTAAAAAATTCTTATGGGATTGCACTCTTTATACTACTGCAGAGCCTTGTGCTATGTGTGCAGGTGCAATATATTGGGCTAATATAGGTAGAGTTGTGTATGGAATGACTGAAAAAAGGCTTTTAGAGTTAACAGGTAGTAATGAGCAAAATCCTACTTTTGATTTACCATGCCGTCAGGTTTTTTCAAAAGGCCAAAAAAACATAGAGATCGTAGGCCCTATAGAAGAAGTAGAAGTGGAAGCAGCAAAAGTTCATGAAGGATATTGGGAATAAGATATAATAAGTCAATAAAGTATTACGTAATACCTATTACGTAATACTTTTAGTATACTATTAACAACCTAAAGGGGATGGTTTTATGAGTGGTTCATCTATATCAAATGTGAAGAAAGAAAATTCGTTATATGAGCAAGATGTACCTTTTCTTCAAAAAATTATTTTGGGGTTTCAGCATGTCTTGACTATGTGTCCAGCGTCTTTAGCAGTACCTTTAATTTTGGGAAATGCACTGAACTTAGATTCTAAAACTATAGCTTTTCTTGTCTCTGCAAACCTTTTCACAAGTGGAATTGCAGTATTAATACAAGTTATTGGTATAGGTAAGTCTATTGGATCCAAACTTCCAATAGTACTAGGATCGTCTTTTGCACCATTAGGACCTATGATTTTGATAGGAGAAAAAGAAGGTCTTCCTGTAATGTTTGGGGCCATAATAGGTTCGGCTATATTGATGTTTATACTGTCCTTTTTTATGGATAAAATACTAAAGCTGTTTCCTACTGCTGTAGTTGGATCTTTTGTAACTCTAATAGGAATAAGTTTAGCTCCTGGAGCGATGAAAGATTTAGCCGGGGGTGAATTTTCAAAGAGCTACGGTTCAACACAAAGTCTCTTATTAGGACTATTTGTACTATGTGTGATAATTTTGATAGGTAGATTTGGAAAAGGTATAGTTAAGTCTCTTTCGTTACTAATAGGAATGGCTTCAGGAACCATAGTTGGGGCATTTATGGGAATAGTTGATTTTACTCCAGTTCTAGAAGCAAAGTGGGTTCAGGTAATTACTCCTTTTAAATTTGGAGTCCCTAAGTTCCAATTTGGAGCTATAATTATAATGACTATATTCTGTATAATAAATATGATACAGTGTATAGGAGTATTCTCTGTTCTAGATGAAGTTACTGGTAACAAGACGGAAAACGATACCAAAATAAAGGGAATCAGAGCTCAGACTGTATCTCAAGCTATAACAGGTATATTTAACTCTGTACCTTCTACAATGTTTAACGAAAATGTTGGACTCCTTGATCTTACTAAAATAAAGAGTAGATCAGTAATAAGAACAGCTGGTATTATGTTAATCTTACTTGGAATATTTCCTAAGTTTGCTACAATCATTACTATAATTCCTAAACCTGTACTTGGTGGAGCAACATTGGCCCTTTTTGGTGTAATAACTTCAGCTGGTATATCAATACTTTCAAATTTAGACTTTTCTGCTGATAATAACTTTACGGTAGTTGGAACAAGTTTAGCTATTGGTGTTGGGGCTACTTTTGCTCCTGAGATATTTAAGACATTACCCCAAACATTGAATATGCTTTTTAGTAATGGGCTTTTTACAGTAAGTGCGTCAGCTATTATTCTAAAACTTGTGCTAGATCATAAGGGATGAAAAAATTAAAAGAATAATAAACTTAAAAACTATAGGATGTTTTCATTTATAAAGTGAGATAGGTAATTACTAATACGTATTAGTAATTACCTATCTCATTTTTTATTAAATATAATGTTAATATTTTGTATATTAAAATGTTAAACAAGAATATCAGTATAACTTAAAATTAAATTAGAAATTTATATTAATGGGAAATAGATACATTAATAGGTTATTAAATAATTAATTTTCTAGCCTTGCATTGATTATAAGTGAACTGGCTCCAAAATGTTAGACAGAATTGATTAAGATACTTGGAACTGTCAACAAAAACTAGACACAAAGTTAAGCAATTTTTATGAATTTAAATCTTCAAATTAGGTAGGGGAAAGATACCCAATAGAGGAATGCATTCTCTTTGTGTTGTAATATAACTCAATATATTTAAAGATTTCTTGCTGAGCTTGTTCAGGTGTTTCGAAATTAGCATCCTGAATAAGCTCTCTTTTTATTGTCCTATAAAATGATTCCATTAAGGCGTTATCATAAGGGTTACCTTTCCTGCTAACACTTGACACTGCTCCATGTGTACGTAACAGTGTCTGAAAGTTACCACTAGTAAATTGAGAGCCTTGATCCGTATGAACTATAAGACCCTCTTTCGGGCGTTCTCTTCTATAAGCCTGCATAAATGCATCCATTACGAGGGTGTCCTTCATCTTCCTGCTCATGGACCATCCACATACTTTGCGAGAATAAATATCAAGAA